>JAJDBI010000062.1 GCA_029261435.1 Nitrospinaceae bacterium | reverse complement strand
AAATACCAGGAAGAGCAAAGAAAAGTATCTAGGGTGTCGGTATCACGACGGGCATCGGACCCACATTTTGGGCAGGATGTTTTATAGAAAGACTCCAGAGTGTGTAGAGGAGACTGGCCGTTTTCCCCCAATTGCGCATCGAGAGGCAATTCGACCGGCAATTGATTTTCAGGAACGGGTACGATCCCGCAATCTGAACAATGGATGACTGGAATGGGCGTTCCCCAATAACGTTGTCGGGAGACTCCCCAATCGCGAAGCCGGTAATTGATCGTGGCTTTTCCGATGCCTTCTTTTTCCAGATACTGGCAAACTGCTTTGCGGGCTTCCTGACCGATGAGCCCATCGAAAGAAGCGGAGTTTACCATTGCACCATCAGCTGTGAAGGCCAGAGCATCTGCATCAACCGGGCCGGACTCAGGTTGGATGACCACCCGGACAGGAAGATCATATTTACGGGCAAAATCCAGATCCCGCTGATCGTGAGCCGGAACAGACATGATCGCGCCGGTGCCATAATCCATGAGTACAAAGTTGGCCGTCCATACGGGAATGGATTCTCCGGTCAGGGGATTCACGGCATAAGCACCGGTGAATACGCCTTCTTTTTCGCCGCCCTCACTGGTCCGGGCTATGGTGTCCTGGATTTTCACCTTTTTGACAAAAGCGTCAATAGCTTTTTCTTGTTCGGTTCCGCGCGAAAGTTTCTCGGTGAGTGGGTGTTCGGGAGCCAGCACCATGAACATGGCTCCATATAAAGTATCTGGACGGGTGGTGAACACTTTAATGACTTCGTCGCTTTGTTGGACTTTAAAGTCTACTTCAGCACCAAAACTTTTACCAATCCAGTTTGTTTGCATGGTCAGCACTTGTTCCGGCCATTTTCCCGAAAGGGTTTTGCAACCTTCCAGGAGACGATCAGCATAGTCGGTGATTTTGAAGAACCACCCCTCCTGCTGTTTTTGTAAGACTTCGTTATCGCACCGCCAGCAACAGCCATCTACAACTTGTTCATTGGCGAGCACTGTTTGGCAGTCTTCACACCAATTGATGGTAGAGTTTTTTCGGTAGGCAATGCCTTTTTCCAGGAACTTTAGAAAAAACCATTGATTCCATTTATAATAACCGGGGTGGCAGGTTGCAATTTCTCGATCCCAGTCGTAGCTGAGTCCCAATGCCTTAATCTGCTCGCGCATGGTGCTAATATTTTCAAACGTCCATTTTGCAGGGTGGCTCTTGTTTTTAATGGCGGCGTTCTCTGCCGGCATTCCAAATGCGTCCCAACCCAGCGGGTGTAGAACGTTATAACCTTGCATGCGCTTGAATCGGGCCAGCGCATCGCCAATGCTATAGTTGCGCACATGCCCCATGTGGATTCTTCCAGACGGATAGGGAAACATTTCCAGCAAGTAGTATTTTTCTTTGGAAGAGTCTAACTCGACTTTAAACGACTTATTTTCTTCCCAGTGAGCCTGCCATTTGGCTTCGATGGAATTGGGTTCGTAGGGGTTCATAGATTAAGCATTATCCATAGGAAAAGGTTAAACCAAATTTAAGAATACAAATTTTAGCATAAAGCCGATGACAAAACATTTGCTAGTAAACGAAAGCCATTGCCTTTTGACTCAAGCCTGATGATATGACAGAACTCTCTGGAACTATTGCGGTTGTTTTCATTTTTTATGTGCTGACCATGCTGGGTATAGGAGTATGGACGGCGCGGGTGACCCGTTCGCCATTGGATTTTTTTCTTGCTGACCGATCTTTGAAGGCCTGGGTGACGGCGATCTCGTCTACAGCGAGTTCCGAGAGTGCCTGGGCAGTATTGGGAACGGTGGGGCTGGCATATAAGGAGGGTCTATCTGCAATCTGGTTTATGCCCGGCTGCCTGTTGGGCTATCTGGTCAATTGGTTATTCATTGCCGAGCGACTGCGCAAACATTCTGAAGAGAATCAAGCCATCACCCTCCCGGACTATTTTGAAAACCATTTTAATGACAAGAGTCATGTCTTGCGCATGATTTCGGTAGTGATCATTTTTTCCTGCATGATGGCTTATGTGGCAGCACAGTTCACGGCCATCGGTAAAACTTTCGATGCTATTTTTGGCATCCCACATATCATCAGTATTTCTGTGGGTGGGGCAATTGTGCTTGTTTATACCATGATGGGCGGAGTACGCGCTGTAGCCTGGACCGACTTTGCTCAAGGAATCATTATGGTATTGGGGCTGGTTGTTCTTTCGCTGGTGGCACTGACCAGTCTGGGTGGTTTTTCTGGAATGATAGTGGAAGTGGGAAAAGCGTCGCCTGAAACTTTACAGTGGATGGGAGGAAAATCCACAGCGGTTTTCTTGGGTTCCATGGTGGGTTTGTTGGGGATTGGTCTTGGTTACCCCGGCCAACCGCATGTCGTTACCCGCTACATGGCAGCGAAAAATACAGAGACCATCGAAAAGGGAACATGGATCGCCTTAGGCTGGGGGCTGATGGTTTATTCCTCATCCATTCTATTGGGTATTTGTGGGCAGGCTCTGTTTCCGGGGTTGGAAGACCCCGAACACCTGTTTCCCAAAGCGGCGGAACATTTATTGCCAACCTTGTTAATGGCGATAGTCCTGACGGGAGTGTTAGCCGCCATTATGTCCACGGTGTCGGCACAGATTCTGGTTGCCGCTTCGGCGGTGGCTCATGATGTTTACTCCAAAATGCTTAAGAAAACTTTGTCGCATGAGTCGATTCTTCTGGTCAGCCGGGTAACAGTGCTGATGTTGGGGCTGGGAGCTATGTTTATTGCGCTGGGAGAAACACGGGTTATTTTCTGGTTCGTGCTGTTTGCCTGGTCGGGGCTGGGGGCGAGTTTTGGTCCACTTATTTTGTTCACTCTGTACTCAAAAAATATAACTCGAAAGGGAGCCATAGCCGGAATGTTGACCGGATTTTTAACGACTCTTGTCTGGAAAGCGACAGGGCTGTCGGACACTGTAATTTATGAACTGGTTCCAGCTTTTCTTGTCGCCACTTTGTCTATTTATTTCGTCAGCCGCCTAACCCGGGAATAATCATGAGTAGTTGCAGAAAAAATAAAAACTGCAAACCTCTAAGATTTATCCGCAACGGGCAATTTGATATAAAAATGGCTTCCTTCTCCTAACCGGCTTTTCAAACCAATAGAACCCTCCATCAGTTCGACCAATTCCTTGGTCACTGCGAGGCCAATACCTGTACCTTCCACAACCGAGTTCTCATTTCCCAGCCGGTTAAAAGGTTCAAATAACTTGTCCTGATCATTAATAGATATCCCGGGGCCGGTATCTATCACATCGACCTGAAGGGTTTTATGATTTACAGGTTTGCAAGCCACCGTGACAGAACCCCCTTTGTGATTATATTTAATGGCATTGGAAACCAGATTCAAAATAACCTGCTTCAAACGGGTTTTATCGGCTCGGGCCGTAAGCATCATGGAAGAGTCCAGCGCCATGGAGAATCGAATATCATAATTATTGGCGATAGACTGGAAAAGCCCCTCCATTTCTTCTATCAAGTCGACTACATTTATGGGCTCAAGGTTCAAAGAAATACTTCCTGACTCTACCTTGGCGAGATCGAGAACTTCATTGATGAGGTTTAGAAGGTGATTTCCTGCCCCCAGAATTTGACCCAGATTTTTTTTCTGGAGCTCGGTTAAATTATTTTCGGAATTCATTTGTAAAAGCTGAGTAAACCCCAGTATGGCGTTCATAGGCGTTCTCAATTCATGGCTCATTTTCGCGAGAAATCCGGACTTGGCCTGGTTTGCCTTTTCGGCTTCGTCTTTGGCATGCAGCATTGCTTCCTCGGCTTTTTTCTTTTCGGTAATATTTTGTGCATAGACATTGGCGTATTCTTTTCCTGAAACATAATTAATGATGAAAGAATAAAACTGGTCTGAAACCTGATGCTCGACTTCAAGGGATTTATGACTTTCAAAAACAGGTAGGGTTTTATTGAAAAACATTTCAGGGAGGGTTCTCCCTATTCCTGTTTCCCATGTTTCCAGTATGTTCTTGCTGGCGAAGTTGGCATATAGAATTTTTCCCTCTCCAGAGATCCTGAAAACAGGATTGGGGTTTTCTTCGGGAAAAATCGATAGGTTTTGAGCTTGCTCTTCCAAGGTTTCAAGTTCTAAGTATATCAATTTCAGGTCTCATTCATTTTTAGCTGAGAACATAGCTTGCGTTCAAACTACGACCAAGCCTTAAGAGAATTTCTTATATTTAAGATAAGGCACACCTCTTTATTATTCTATAAAACTTCAGACATAGAACGGATTCCCAAAAATTTAAAATAATGCGAGATGCCTGTAAAAAAATATAAACAAGCGTTGGGGGAGAAGTCAAACCAGGTATCTATTTACTACTTCTAAAAAAGACCGGACGTTAATAGGTTTGGGGATGTAATCAGTGAAGCCAGTGGATAAGCCTCTTTTGATATCCGATTCCATAGCGTTGGCGCTCAATGCGATGATTGGAGTTGTGTCGAAAGCCGGATCTGCCTTGAGCGTTTTCAAAGCTTCGTAACCATCCATTCCCGGCAAATTAATGTCCATTAAGATTAAATCAGGCTTGTGGGCTTTAGCCAGTTCTATCCCCAGTCTGGCATCGGGGGCCTGCAATAGTTTTAAGTCCGGGCGAAATAAAATAGATGCGACCAGCTCCATATTCGCGGGATTGTCCTCCACATAAATCACAGTGAAATGGTTTTCTTGATCTTGAGAATTAGATCTTTCAGGCCATGCGATAGATTTTTCAGCTGTGTGCGAAGAAGAAACTTTACCTTCGGGCAGGGTAATGAAAAAACAGCTTCCCTTCCCCTCTTCACTTTGAACATCTATGGAACCTTTCATCAGGCTGATCAGCTTGCGGGAAATGGTCAGCCCGATCCCTGTGCCTTCTATATGATCAATGTCGGGGCCTCCTCGTTCGAAGGGATTAAAAATGCCTTCAAGTTTTTCCGGGTTGATCCCGATTCCGGTATCTTCAACGCTGATTTGAACTTTTTGTTCATCCAGTTTATTACAGGAGACAGAAACTCTACCGTCCTTGCGGTTGTACTTAATGGCGTTGTGCATCAAGTTCAGTAATACCTGCTTTAACCGAACCCGATCTGCTCTGACAGCCAGTTCTGGTTTTTCCGGTGAGGCCATTTCAATGCCCAACGCGTGTTCGTCCAGTAGGGGTTGAAGCAATTTGACTACTTCAGTCAATAAAGAATGAATGTGAAACTCTTCAATTGACAGGGACACCTTCCCAGATTCGATTTTAGACAAATCGAGAATGTCGTTTATGAGTTCCAGCAAATGGTCGCCTGCCTTCAGGATATGTCGAACATTGTTTTGTTGAAGGTTAGTTAGAGAATTTTCAGAATCCATATTCAATAATTGACCGAACCCCAGAATAGCATTCATGGGTGTTCTGAATTCATGACTCATACGCGTTAGAAACTCAGATTTTGCCAGGTTGGATTTTTCCGCCGCTTCTTTGGATTTAATCAGTTCCTCTTCCGCTTCCTTGTTTCTTGTGATATCTGCTATCAGGGCAAAAATTCCTTTCACTTTTCCATGGTTATCAAAATCAGGTATAAATTCTCCTTGGATATAGCGAGCTGGGCCATGTTTATAGGGCATGAGGGTTTCATGAACAACTCTTTCTCCGGACAGGGCTCTGTCAAAATATTCTTTAATCTGCCCATATGCATTTTTTCCTAACAGTTCTTCAGCATGTTTGTCAGTGATCTCATTCCTTGATTTTCCAAACCAATCTTCATACCTCATATTATTAAAGCGAAAATAATGTTCAGTATCTATGTAGGATATAAGTACCGGTACAGAATCTGTAATCAGACGGATTCTTTCTTCACTGGCCTGAAGACTTGCGTTTGTCGATTTCAATTTGGTTTGGGAAATTGTTTTGGAGGCGAAAAACCCCAAGCCAAGAGCCAGAGTCAACGAAATAACTGAAACAGCATAGATAACTTTTTCGGATTGCTCGATCTTGCCTAAAGCAGCTTGTTGGAGATATTCCACTTCTTCTTGTTCGATCTTCACAGCTTCATTCAGGGCATTCAAAATAAAATCTACAGTTGCTTCATACTCTTGAAATGTTTTACCTGAAACGGAGCCGGTTGTTTCGTATTCCTCAAACATGATTTTAGCCTGCTTGACCATAACCAGTTGTTCCGAAATTATCCTTTCATATAGAACACTTTCATCGCTTTCTCTGGTTTCACCCAGTTCTGCAATGTCTTGCTCGCTGAAGGGAAAAAGATGTCTGGCATTTTGTCTAAAGTTCTTTTCCCAAGACAAGAACTCTTCCTTCTCTTGAATATCACCGGAAACTATATAAGCAAAACTTTCTTCCACCGCACCGTTAAACTTGGAATTTATGGATTGCAGGGAGTGAAGTCCCTCTGTGCGGAATCCACCGATTTCCTTCAAGTTGGTTGTCAGGGGTTTAAAGATCAGGAAGGTTACGGTAATTATGAAAATGCCCAATACCATAAGGCCTAAAGAAATTAGTATTTTCATAAGCCGATATGTTCCAGAGGAATATTGAAATAACTCGTAGAATTTAACTCTGACAAAGGAAAACCACTTTCTATGTTTTGTTTCACGTTGAAAACGCAGTGTTTGTTATTTTCAGATTGATAACACTAGTCTAAGGGTTTTTTATAAGAAGAGAAGAGTTTATTTTAAAGTTGAGGTTTAAATCGTCAGGGTCTTCGCAATGATTTCAGCCATTTTTTTAGAGGCACCTTGTTGTTCCGTGGTGAAGGCGAGGGCTTTTTCTTTTAGTTTCTGGTGTAGGTTTTTGTTTCCCAGAAAGTAATGAGCTTTATCTTTGATATCCCTGGAGTTTTTCACAGTTAATGCCAGTCCCAGTTCATGGGCTTTGTCTGTGACATGGCCTATGTTTTCAACAAAAGGCCCATGCATTACTGGCAGGCCGCAAGTCAGCGGTTCGATCAGGCTGTGCCCTCCTCCCGGTTTTACAAGACTTTTGCCAATGAACGCCACCTGCCCCAGCGAATATACTTTGGCCAACTCGCCCATGGTATCGAGGAGGATAACGGTTTCTGCATGTTTCAGCGACGAGCGCAGGGTAAAAGAAATGTTTCTCTTTTTAAGTAGTGTGACCACTTCTTCTACTCGCTCGAGTCTACGTGGAGCAAGAATCAAAATCAGATCGGGGTGCTCATCTTTCAATTGCTGGTGAGCATCCAGAATAATTTCTTCCTCACCGGCATGGGTACTGCCTGCTATCCATACTGGTGTGTCTTCTTCCAGCTTGAAAGTTTTTCGTAACCGTTCGTTCTCTTCATCTGCCAGGGGTTGTTGTGCGTCATATTTAGGATCGCCCATCACCTCGATTCGTTTTCGGTCCACACCCAGGGTCATAGCGGATATTTCTCCATTGCTGTTTTGCATGCCAAGGTGATGAAACTTTTGAAAGGTGTCTTTGAAAAGGGAGCCAGCAATAAGATACCGTCGAGCGGATTTTTCAGAAATACGGCCGTTGAATAAAAGAACGGGGATATTTTTTCTATGCAACAGATCGATCAAGCCGGGCCAGAATCCCGTGTCGGTGACGACATGAAGATCGGGATTGATCCGTTTCAAAGCTAGTTGTGTGAAGGGCAGGCAATCCAGCGGTTGAAAAAACACATTGTCGGCTATGTTCACCTTGAGGGCTGCTGTATAGCCCGAATCGGTGGTGACGGAGAGTGCAATATTGAGCTCAGGATTTTGCTTGCGAACCAGCTTGAGAACCGGCGTTGCGGCCACGACCTCTCCCATTGAAAGCGCATGCAGCCAGAGGGTTTTTCTTCCCGATTTTTTTATGACAGGAACCCATCCAAAATGATGGACCAGACATTTCCACTTATGTTTGGAAGACAGCGCTATGAATGAGAACAGGGGGAGCAGAAGGATTGCAACAAAGAGGGATAGAAGGTGGTAAAAATAAATCATCTAAACGAGGATCCTCTATAGGAGGCTCTGCCTATGTAGAGCGGATGAGCTCAATGTTTTTTCTTAAGGCACCGCTGTTGGTCTTGACTGTTTTTTCCGCAGATTGGCTTAGCTTCTGGCGTTCGTCCGGGTTCATGAGTAACCGTTTTAATACATCGTAGAGTTCTTCAATATTTTGCAGTTGCAGACCTCCTTCGGACTTCTTGAGAAGTTTTGCTTCTTCCTCAAAATTATTCATGAACTTTCCGAACAGAACCGGTTTTCCCAATGCCGCCGGTTCGAGAATATTGTGACCGCCAAACCGGGGATTGAACCCACCTCCAACATAGGCCACCGTTGCGCCTTTGTAAAAGGCATTGAGTTTTCCCAGACTGTCTACCAGTAAGACAGTGCAATTCGTCAGGTCATCCTGCTTGGAGAGCAAGGCATACTCCACTTCGAACTCCCGGATCAAGTCTTCGACTTCCCGGCATCTTTCCATATGCCTGGGGGCAATCACCCCGATCAGGTTGGGGAACTCTTTTTGCAGTCGAACCAGTGCCTCCATGATCGGTCCTTCTTCTCCCGGCCGGGTGGAACCAAAAACCAGGATCATGGAGTCGTCCTTCCATTGCGGCTGGAACTTTTCCTCTTCTTCAATGGAAGTCACATCGAATTTAATGTTTCCCGTTACGAGAACTTTTTCCCTGGCCACACCTAACTGCAAAAAACGATCGGCATCTGTTTCAGATCGCATGGAAAACTGTTTGATCGATTCAGTCATCCATAACAGGACGGCTGGGAATTTTCTATAGCTCCGAACGGATTTTTCCGAGACCCTTCCATTTACCTGGATGACGGGAATGCTTCGGTGTTTACATTGGCGGAGCAAAGATGGCCATAACTCCGCTTCGATCAGTACCAGTTTAGAGGGCTGTAATCGTTCAAAGACAGGGTTCAGCCAGAGAGGGAAGTCCAGCGGCAGTCTGAATACGTTGGGAAGTTTTTCTTCCAGAGCCAGTGCATAACCTGTGGGGGTAAACGTGGACAGGGCAATCGGACGGGATTCCCCCTCCTTTAAAAGACCTGCAATGAGGATTTTAGCCAGGCGAACTTCTCCTACCGATGAGGCATGAATCCACAACGTATCTTTTAGCTCTGGCAGAGAGTTCGCTCCCTTCATTCTTTCCTTCATTTCTTTGCGGAAAGAGGAAGAGATCAGAGCTCTTAAAATGAGAAAAGGAGAAGCCAAAAGCAGAAGCCCTCCTACAAGAATATAATACAAAAAATCCATAAGCTGGGAGTATACTCCTAAAACATTAGAGGGCCTCTAAAAATTACTAATTTTTAGAATTCTAAAGTAGTTATTAATTAGGGATGCCCGTTAAAGTCCGGCCAAAAAAACATGTCCGAAATTTTTTATAAAATTATATCGCCTGATCGCAAATGGTACTGGTTTCCGGTTTTTGTGATTTTGATGCTCATTTCCTTTGTTTATTCACTGGGGCACCATTTTCGTCTCTGGGCCTACAGATGGGGAGTGTTTCCCAGTCGTAAACTAGACTGCCGGGTGATCAGCGTTGGCAATCTGACTTTGGGTGGAACAGGAAAAACCCCGTTTGTGATGATGATCGCTGAAACTCTCAGGGGAAATGGACTCAAACCTGCCATTCTCAGTAGAGGTTACGGGGGGAAATCCGGTAACCCGGTCAATGTAGTCTGTGATGGGAAACAGACACTTCTCTCCCCGGAATGGGCAGGTGATGAGGCGGTCATGATGGCGGAAAAGCTCAAAAATGTTCCGATATTAACAGGACCGGACCGTTATCAGACAGGACGGTATGCGCTCGAGCATTTTGATGTTGATACTCTGGTACTGGATGATGGATTTCAACATCTGGCATTAAATCGAGATCTGGACATTCTGCTATTCGACCATTTCAAGCCGCTGGGTAACGGTCATCTGTTTCCGGCAGGAGAACTGCGCGAACCCGCTGGTGAAACACGAAGAGCAGATATGGTTTGTTTCACCCATTATTCTGGCGGTGCCATTAATTTTGATTCAGGCTTATTGGGTTCTGTTCCACTGGTAAAAACACACCTTCGTCTGGATTCAGTGATTCGTATGGATGACGAGGAAGTGCTGGATGCAGAAATATTAAAGAAAGAACCGGTCGCCGCGTTTTGCGGAATTGCCAAGCCGGAAGGATTCAGGCAGATTTTGCGAGACTCGCAGATTCAACCCAGATTTTTCAAGTCCTTTCCCGATCATCATCCCTACACTTTGCAGGACATTAAGGAATTGGAAGCCCGAGCGATAAAAGAAGGTGCCCGGTTTATCCTGCTCCCTGAAAAAGACGCCGTAAAACTCAAGGATATGAAATTCACTTTGCCTTTTTTAAAAGTGGTGATTGAGCTTGAAATTCTCGAAGGACGCGAAACTTTCAACAAGCAAATAACTTCTGGGCGCAGCCAGCATGACGCTGGACCCACTGGGTAATAAATAGTTTGTTGAACTGCGAAATTGATTGAAGAGATTTAATGAATATTTTTTCCCTCTTTCTCAATGTACCCGTTCTACCCTTCCAGTGCGAGAAGTTGAAGAGAGAAATATGGGGTGATTCACCACCAGTGGTTTTTGCTTGGTGTAACTCGTGGTTAATGAAAAATACTTTAGATAAATGCTAGATTTTAAATCTCTCAGTTCGAACCAGCGGTTATTGTTGAACATTCTGGTTCCCATGCTTTACCTGTTTCCTTTGGTCTTTGCCTACCTGGGGCCGAAAAATTTTGGATTTGGGTTTCGGGAGTTGGTTTATGCGGGGTTGACCGTTGGTGCAGTGGGTGTTCTTTTGTGGATGGCCGCGATGTGGTCACTGGGTTCTTCGCTTGCTGTTCTGCCGGGAACAGACAAGCTGGTCACCAAGGGGCTTTATCGGATTTTTCGTCACCCGGTGTATATAGGAATCGTTTTGACGCTGACCGGATTGTTTGTGGCTTGTGGCTCTTTGCCATGCCTGATCTATGTGCTGGTGGTGGTGATCCCCTTAAATATCTTCCGGGCCAAAGCTGAAGAGAAAGTTTTGTTGGAACAATTGGGGACTGCGTATCAGCAGTACAAGGATTTAACTTTTTTTTGAAAATGAGACGATGAGAATAAAGTTTCGAGCGCTACTGACAATGTGTGGGGATCCTGTTGAAAACGGTGAGTTGATTATTGATGGTGGAAACATTATCGAGGTCGCAGCGCAACAGGGAAGTGATGATGCTGATCTGGATCTCTCCGACTACCTGCTCATGCCAGGGTTTATCAATGCACATAGTCACATCAGTTTGACAGCCCTCGAAAATAAACTTTCTCCTTCTGATTCATTTGCAGACTGGATTCGGGCGTTGATCTCTCATAACTCTGCTCTTGATAGCGAAAGCCGGGTTCAGGGAATTCGTTCTGGAGCAGAAGCCATGAAACGTTCGGGAGTGACGGCGTTGGGGGATTACGTTGCTGACCCTGAACTATTGCCCGTGATTGGTGGTTTGGGTTTTCGGTCGGTATTGTTTTTAGAGACGATAGGGTTTCTCCCCGAAAAAGCACAAGAGCTTTGTAAAAATGTGGAAGAGATTTTATTGCGAGGAAACCCTTCCTCGATATGTCAGTTGGGTTTGGCCCCGCATGCGCCTTATTCTGTTTCACCGGATTTGTTCCGGTTGATAGGGCAACTCGCTCAACAGCATCATTGTCCGGTTTCCTGCCATGTCGCAGAGATTAAAGAAGAGGGACGATTTCTTGTGCTTGGTGATGATTCACTGGAAGAATTGTTAAAAGAGCGATCTGCCTGGGACCCGAAATGGCAACCTCCCTATAAATCTCCAATGCAATATCTTTCTTCACTGGGAGTTTTGGATCGCCTGATTGCTGTGCATTGCAATTTTGTTTCAGACGATCTTGATTTGATGGCCGAGAAAAAAGTCAGCGCCACGTTTTGTCCGCAGAGCTCCGAATGGTTTGGTCGGACAAAATTAATGCCGGTTCGCGCTTTATTAGACCGAGGTATTACCGTAGCTCTGGGAACGGATTCACTGGCCAGCAGCAATTCCCTCAATTTCCTGGATGAATTGCGTATGGCTGATAAACTTTTACCGGATGTCAGCCGAAAGGAAATACTCACCATGGCGACCAGCGGAGGCGCAGAAGCCCTGGGATTGCAGTGTGGTACGGTGACTTCCGGTCAAAAGGCTGATTTAATTGGATTTCGCCTTCCATCTTCCTATTCAGGGCCTTGGTGGGATGTGCCCTTCGAACCCGATCGTCATGAAGTGGATTTTTACAGGGTGGATGGCCGGTATGACGCTGGACTCGGAGCGAAATAGCTGTATCTGGCGAGCAAAGATTTGCCTTGGCTCAAAGTGCTCCTGCTCAGTTGCTTCCTCGGTTAGGGGGCTTGACGGGGAACAGGTATTTCCGTATAATCTATTGATATAAAAAGAATTATTCGGTTATGAGGCGTATGCCGGGATTGATTAAATTCATTTGGGTAGTGGGAATGGTGTTTTTTCTTTCTGCCTGCGGGATCAAGGGTGGAAGTAAATCGCCCCTGCTCTTTAAGCGTATCACGCCCGCCATGGAATCGGAGATGGAAGAGCTTATCAGTGAGGGGTGCGATAAGGAATACGAATATTTTGACCGGGATATTGCCATGTTGTACTCGCTGATTCCAGGTGGTGGGCAATGGTATACCGGTGAAACTAGAAAAGCATGGCTATATTTGTTATCCTCTCCATTAATTATCCCTTATATAATTTCTTTTCAGGATGCGCAGAATTCGGTCGACTATTATAATTTTCGCTATACGGCGCATTTTTGCAAAACCAAGCATCGGGTGGTCGAAGAAATAAAGGATAAGGAGTATCTGGAGAAACTCCCCAGGAAACGCAGGAAGAAAATAGCCCGGCAGGGCTCGGGCAGAGAAAATTATTAAAAATAGGTGGTTTTGAGGGGGCTTGGTGGTCGGGAATTGATTTTATTGGGTAAATTTGGACAAGAAAGAAAAAAATCTGGTGTTTGAGTAGTTTCGGTGTTAAAATTCTTCGCTTATTGATGCAGGGACGATGTTTTTTTCTATTAAAAGATAATCGGCCGTGCTATAGTGCGTTACAATATCACCCTTTCGCGGCAATACATCCTGTTAATCTGAACGAAATAGCTGAAAACCTCCAATTTATATTGAAACTTTGGAAGTCAAAGTGTAATATGGGGGTTTTTTATTTGCTGAGCTGGCGTAGCTCAGTTGGTAGAGCAGCTGATTTG
>JAJDBI010000061.1 GCA_029261435.1 Nitrospinaceae bacterium | reverse complement strand
GGGCCAGTGGTATTACTTCAACTGCTGGCGGTACCATCACGGTCAAATCGGGCGGTGAAATCAAGGGTGGAGCGGGGGGTGTGGGAGGTAATGGCGGGGCGGCCAACGCCACGGATGGGGATGCCGGCAATGGTGGTTCCGGTAATAGTGGCGGTAGAGGTATTCAAAAAAGTTCAGGTGCAACTTTAACAGTTAATATTGAGTCTGGCGGTAAAGTGACAGGGGGTGCCGGAGGTGCGAGTGGTTCTGATGGGGCTGAAGGAGCAAGTTCAAATGCGCAAGCGACTATAGCTAGTGGCGGTAGTGGTTTTACTGGTATTGAAGCGAGTTCTTCGCTCTCATTAACCAATGCCGGGACCATCACCGGGGGTGCAGCGGGGAGTGGAACAGATTCTAATCAGACCAACATAATAGGTAACCGTGGTGGCGATGGAGGTAGTGGTGCTTCCTTGAGTAGTACAGCAGTGACTATCACCAATACTGGTTCGATCACAGGTGGAGCGGGCGGCAATGACGGGGCGGCCAATGGCACTGGGAATTCATCCGCGGAAACTGCAGGATCAGGTGGCAGGGGTATCATAATGCAGAGTAGCGTTACAATAAACAACAATACAGGAGGGTCGTCGATCACCGGCGGTACCGGCGGTACGGGAGCCACAGGCGGCACAGGCCAGGCTTCCGGGATTGGTGGTACAGGTGGAAATGGTTTGGAGAATACCTCAGTTGGTACTTTGAATAACAAAGGTGGTGCCATCACCGGTGGCGCGGGGGGCACAGGCGGCCTGGGAAATGCAACGGCAGGCACGGATACCGGGGGTGCCGGAGGTGTGGGTGGTATTAGTGTTAGGATTCGTTCCAGCGCTTTAGCGAGCTTTGATAATACGGGTGGAACGATCATCGGCGGAGCAGGTGGTGTTGGCGGAGCGGCACAAAATGCCTCGGCAACCGGGGGTGCAGGCGGAACAGCGGGTATTGGTCTTAGCCTGGAGGTTGCCTCGACTTTGACCAACGCCGGAACAATTAAAGGTGGAACAGGTGGAACAGGAGGAGCCGGCGGCACAAGCGGCACTGGAGGACAGGGCGGGACCGGAGGAGCCGCGGTGAGCATAACAGCAGCATCGACCTTCACCAACAGCGGAACCATCACTGGCGGTTCCGCAGGTTCTGGCGGCAGCGGAGGGACATCGGGCGCATCAGGCTCTGCGGGCAACGCCATCACCGGGGGAAATGTCGCAACTACCATCACCAACACGGGCACCATCACCGGAAATATTGTGATGGGCACGGCTGTCGATACTTTCAATATGAATGGCGGCACCATCACCGGTAATATTGACCTGGGTACCGGTGCCAATGTGGCTTCCGCCACCAGTGGAACCATCAACGGAACTTTCAATATTGGCGCGGCGACTGCGGACGCAACCATCAACCCCACTTCAGGAAACACGGTCAGTTTCCTGAACTCCGGTGCCACGGCATTGGAGTCGACCGGGTTTGATTTTGCCTTGAGCGGCGCAGGCACCGTTGTCATCAATGGCAACGTGGTGGACACCTCCGCTGCGTTAACAGATGTTGACCAGACAGCAGGGACGTTAGAGTTTGCCGGCAACTCGGCCATTGACGGAGCGCTCCTTTCATCAGGGGCTTCCACCATTGTGGATTTTTCCACCAATGATGTGACCGTTGCCGCCGCTTCGAGCATTGGAACGACCGGTTCAACGCTGAAGGTCAAGATAGATAACACGGCAGGGAACAGTGGTTCCCTGGCGACTTCAGCGGCTGTAGCGATCACGGTCAATGATGCACTTAAAATCACACCTACGGCAGGGGCTGTGACTTCGGGAACCGCGGTCACCATTATCGATGGTGGTGCCGGTGGCGGCACGCTCAGTGTCACAACCCTGGCCACACTGCAGAGCAACCTGGTTGACAATAGTTTACGATTTAACTTCACTCTGGCGAATCCCGGACAGACTTTGACGATCACTCCAAATGTGGTTTCATCTTCGTCACTCAATCTTTCTGCTAATGCAACCGGGGTCAACGAGGTAGTCGATTCAGCCTTTGCCGATGACAGCACTCTAGCAACGGCGCTGAACGGAATTGCAACAGCGAGTGAACTCGACGATGCCCTGGAAACGCTGACACCCACCGTTGATGGGGGCGCCATCGTGGGTTCGATATCAGCGGGAACGGTTTCCGGTCAAACGATTTCAACACGCATGGCCAGCCTTCGTGTTGGTGTTTCAGCTGGACAGGGTCTTGCCAGCGGTGACGAGTTTGCGGGAGAAAGAAATTTCTGGACGCAGGGTTTTGGGTCCTATGCCGATCAGGATGAGCGGGAAGGCTTTGATGGTTTTGATGCCGTCACTGGAGGTTTTGTATTGGGTGCGGATAAACCTTTTTCAAAAGACCTGACGGCAGGTCTGGCTTTCAGCTATGCCTACACCAACGTGGACTCAGACAGTTCAGCCAACCGGACCGGCATCAACAGTTTTCAGGCGACAGGTTATAGCACCTACGAGTCTGGTTCTTATTTTCTGGACAGCATGGTTTCACTTGCCTACAACGATTATGATGGAATACGCGACATCAAGGTGGGTAGTGTTGAACGACGGGCAGTAGCTGACTATGATGGCATTCAGAGTTCCATCAGGGCTGAACTGGGTCGCGAATTCAGGCTTGGCAACGATGTTGAGATAACACCCAGCATCTCCTTGTTGTATAACCACGTATTTATTGACAGTTACAAGGAATCGGAAGCCGGTGTATCGAACCTGAGTGTTGACAGTCAGAACTTCGATAGTCTTTATGTGACCTTGATGAGTAAGTTCAGTCGCACATACACAATAGACGCCGGGGTCCTGATCCCTGAGTTTCATATTGGATATATGTATGAGGCTTTGAATGAAAAGGTTGTTACAACTTCGGCCTTCACCAGCGGTGGCGGCTCTTTCGCGACCGAAGGGTTTGACCCGGCCAACCAAAACCTGCTTGGCGGGTTTGGGATGACTTTTACCCGAATGGATAATTTCGATATAAAAACCACCTATGATATACAAAAGAGAGAGGACTATATCAGCCACTCGGCTTTCATTCGCGGAGAATGGAAGTTTTAAGTTAAAGACGAACCCAGGTTTCAGGTTTTAGTAAAGTTGATGCCCCCGGTGATTCATTTTTCATAGCAACAGGTAAAAAAGGATTTCTCCAGCCACTCCATACTCGTCAAAGCCCGCTGGGAATTCTAACCAGCGTGGCGCTGGGACCAAAGAGTTATCTCGGCTTAACTTGCCCGTTGCCCCTGCGGGTAGCAGCCACTCGGCGTGGGGCCAATGTGCAATAGCTTAAGCTGGCTGGCAAAGAGTTATCTCGGCTTAATTTTCCCTTTGCCCCTGCGGGTAGCAGCTCTCGTAAAAGAGTCAGGTCTTTTTTTGACTGCATTGCAGATTTTCATTTTATGAGGCATTCTACTGGCAGATATTAGACTCACCCTTCAAGCAAAGTTGAGAGAACTGGATGAAAATAATTTCGAAATTTGAGCTTGGAGCTCCTACTCATGCCTGAAAATATCATTGCCCGCAAACAGGCGGAGGAGAAACTTAGACTCAGTGAAGAACGGTTCAGGACTATATTCGAGGAGGCTCCTTTAGGCGTTGCCCTGATCGACTCTCTCACCGGGCAGATACATGAGGTCAATCCGAAATTTGCATCTATTGCCGGAAGAACGCGAGAGGAAATGGCCCATATGAATTGGATGTCCATCATCCATCCAGACGATGTTCAGGAGGACCTGGAGAATATGTCTGAAAAGAAGGACGGCTTCAACCTGGATAAGCGATATGTCAAGCCGGACGGCTCTTCTGTCTGGGTTAACATGACCATCGCCCCGGTGACAACCCTGGATAAGGAAAATCGCTATCATCTTTGTATGGTTGAGGATATCACCAACCGCAAACAGCAGGAGGAAAGATGGTACCAAAGCGAGATCATTGTATCCAGTTCCACAGGTATCATTGCGCTGATGGATAAAAATTATACCTACCTTGCTGCCAACCCGGCTTATCTGAAGATCGTGCAGAAAACTTATGATGAGGTGATTGGGAATAAAGCTGTCAACATATTTGGAGAGGAGTTTTTCAATAAGGTGATCAGGCCCAGAGCCGAACGTTGTATGAATGGTGAGGAAGTTCACTTTCATGACTGGTTTGATTTTCCGTTCTCCGGAAAGAGGTATTTGGAAGTCAATTATTTTCCCCACTATGGCGTCAATAAAGAGATCAGGGGATTCGTTGTAAGCGGGAAGGACATCACGGAACGGAAACGAGCTGAGGAGGAATTGGAAAGATACAGAGCCCATCTTGAAGAACGGGTTGAAGAACGAACTCAGGAGTTGGAAAAGTCTCAAAAACAATTGCTGCATTCTGAGAAACTTGCATCATTGGGAAAACTCACAGGTGCCATATCGCACGAGTTCAATAATCCCCTTCATGGGCTTAGAAATATTCTGGATATTTTGAGCAGCTCTGTTCCTTCTGAGAAGGAAGCCAGATTGGCAGAAATAGGGAAGGCTGAATGTGACCGGATGGCAAGGATGATCACAGGCCTCAGGGACTTTTATAAACCCTCGTCAGGCAAAACTTCTCCAACCTGTATCAATAAATGCCTGGAAGGAATACTCACTCTGCAAATCAAACTGCTAAATGAAAAGAACATACAAGTCAGCAGGAATTTTTCTGACAAACTTCCTCCCGTTGAAGCTGTGGAAGACCAAATCAAGCAGGTCCTGTTAAATATCATTCAAAATTGTGCAGATTCCATATCGGGTGAAGGCCAGATAACAGTGACAACTGAGGCACAGAGCTCCAACGTAATCATAAAAATTGCAGATACAGGATGTGGTATTTCAGAAGATCATATAAAGGATATCTTTGAACCGTTTTTTAGCACCAAGACCACAATACAGGGGACCGGGCTGGGTCTTTCTATCAGCTATGGCATCATCCGGGATCACGGTGGAGATATAAAAGTTGAAAGCGAACTGGATAAAGGTACGACCTTCATTATAACTCTGCCTGTCAAAAGAGAATAAAGGTGGCAGAGCTAACAACTCAATATCAAAGGTTTATATGATGACAACTAAAAGTATTTTACTCGTCGAGGATGAAGAGAGCATTCGCCTGTCTATTGATTATCAGTTAAGCAAAGAGGGATATGACGTTGACGCAGTGGATAATGGGGAAGACGCAAATAAAAAACTGGTTATGGATTCTTCCTACGATTTGGTTATTACTGATTTGAGAATGGGAGATGAAAGCGGGGTGGACGTTTTACAAATGGTGCAGGAAACCAATGTGAATATTCCTGTGCTTATTATGAGCGGCCTGGATTACCGTTCGCCTCTTTTTAAGAAGGCAATGGAGCTTAAACCCTGTGGGCATGCGTTTAAACCATTCTCCAAAGAGGTGCTTCTGGAAAAAGTACGTAATTGCCTGGAGGGAACCGATTGAAACGGTCAGCTCTATATTAAACAAGTTGCATCCAGGAGAATCAAAGCCCTTTTTATTGTCACTGATCTTTTATCCCTGCCGTCTCGCCATTTTGACTTTTTAAAACAAAGGGTTTAGTATGTCATCGATGTTTTGGAAAACAGGCAGTAAATTCAAAATATTTTTTCCTGGAGATTTTAATGAGTAAAGAAGCACCAGACCTTGCGAAAGTTCTTGGGGAAATTATTGGTTTACTTGAAAAGTTATCAGAGCGGGATCAAGCACGTATTTTTAAAACCATTTCTACTTATATAAATTTTGATCAACCCGTTTCTACTGCCGATGACCGGTCATCAGTTTCACCTTTTCCCCCGGGAACAGAAGCCAGTTTTGAAAATGATGATAATTCGGTATCGCCAAAGGCCTTCATTTTAGAAAAGCAACCCAGATCAGATGTGGAAAGGGTAGTTTGTTTGGCGTATTACCTCACTCATTATAAAAACACCCCTAATTTCAAGACTACTGATATCAGCAGGTTAAATATTGAGGCGGCTCAACCCAGGTTTTCCAATACGGCTCACTCCATGAAAAATGCGATTGCCGGACAATTCCTGATTTCTTCCTCAAAAGAAAACAAACAGATAAGCGCCATGGGCGAACAATATGTTCGTTGCCTTCCAGATCATATTGCTGCGAAAAAAACTCTACCCCACCAGAAGAAACCTCGTTCGACAATTAAGGAACTGTAAATAAATAAAGCCTTTTTGTTATTGAAAAACAGCTCCGTTCCCAATCGAAGGCGAGTTTGGAGCGGATATGTGTGCCAGCTTTATGTGCCTGAAACCGGGTTGTCATACATAGCGCATGCAAAACTAAAAAGGGTCATTCATTAAAGGCTTAACCCCCCTGTATTATTGCTGTCTTGGGATCGAGACTAGGGCATATTGATTAAGAGTTAGTGTGCAACGGGAAGTTCGGAGAGTTTCTTTTTTGCTTCTTCGTTGAAAGGGTCGATTTCTAGAATTGTTTTCTGTTTTCTCAGTTGTCGCCAAGACAATAGAAGACCTTTAACTGAGAGATTCTTTTGACCTCGGTTTAATCTACAGCATATAGTTTTAATTATTCAGGGTGTTTTGAGTGTTACTTTCCTTTGGGAAGAGCTTTTTACTGGTTTCAATTTGTAAATTGTTTCATAACAAATGGGGAGGTCATGGTTGCGAGGAGGCCACCATAATCCAAGGTAAACTTCACTTCATCTCCAACTTCTAAATTGCTGTATTCGCCATCCAGGATGATGTGGTCGCTGCTGGAGCCTATCACTTTTAACTTGTCATTGGATTTTAAGCTGGATACTGGAACATCCTGTCTACCCAGTGCAATAATCACTCTCTGGCGCACGCCCTGGTCCAGGAAACCGGGAACATTTCCGAAAGCATCTTGGCCGATATCTCCAGTTGGAAGAGAGGGCTTTTTTTTTGACTCGATGACTTCTGCTATTAGCTGGAATGCACTCACATGCAAGTCTGGAATAACTTTTCGGCCTACAGTTTCGTGGCCTAATAGAATTGATTCGCCCAAACGAAGATTGTTGATTCTGCCAATATTTTGGGAAGATTTAAACCATTCATAATTTGCAGAATTTCCACCTGAAACTATTTTCAGATCAATCTGGAATTCCTTTTCCAACGAGTCAACCAGCTCGGATAATTCATGCATATTTTTTTCATCTGGCTTCACTCCGCCGTAGCAGGCTAGATTGCAGCCAATGCCAATTATCTTTATATTTACTAGAGAAAGAGTTTGCCTGACAAATTCAGATAAATTGCAAAGAAGTATCCCTTCCCGCAGGTCACCCAACTCAACCATAATGATTACTTTATGAATTTTGTTCTGGGCGTTCGCGTGATAGGAAAGTCTCTTGAGAGTCTCCATTTCTGTGTTCAGACTAATGTCAGCATTCTGGATAATAGATTCAGCCTGACTAGGGGGGGTGCGTAAAAGGACAAATGGAGTGGATATTCCGGCATTTTTCATTTTTATGATATTTTCAATGCGCGAGTCGGCAATAAATTCGACCCCACCCTGAATCATTGCTTTAGCTATGGAGGGATCTCCCAGGACGGCTTTAGTAACCCCCATTAAAGAAATTCCCTTTCCCATATACAATTTGGACAAAATCTGTGTGTTTTCTTGGATCTGGGAAAGAGAAATTTCAATTCTAGGCAGGAAGGAATTCATTGATTTCTTCCAGAAGATCGCTATCTTCCGGTTTGTCTGTTGGAAATATTAAAAAATTCTCTCGCTGCATTTTTTGTTTCAACTCCGGAAATTGATCGCTCAATGCCTGAACTAGTTTTTGACATCCGTTGCTCAATACATCTGTTGTTGGCAAATGAAGCTGTGATTCATAATCTCCTATAACTCCCAAAACCTCATCCTTGCTCAAGTCCTCATGGCTTAAAGCTATAGCTATTACCCTGGTTTTGGAAATTGTTTCTATAAGTTTAATTTCGCTTTCAGGGGTTGGCATGACCAAAGCAGGAAAATCGCAACGAAACTTTCTGGCAGGAGGGTGTTGAAGGATCACTCCATCGGGCTTACTGCCTTTTAGGATGCCGATAGAACTCATGAAAGCAGGGTGACTGACTGCGCTCTGTCCTTCCACCAAAATTATGTCGGGTCTTTCGTTTTCAAATGCACGTACAACAGCATTTTCTACTTCACCGACAACAAATTGTGTGATGAGGGAATCTGTAGTTACCCCATATGCGGTTCCCTGCATCAAACTGGTTTGTCCTGTTCCGACCAGTACCGACTTGATGCCGAGATTATTCAGGGTTTTATTAAGTTCCACTGCTGTAGTCATTTTTCCACAGGCACAATCAGTGCCTAAGACAGCGATGACTGGAACATTAACTCTGGATATCTGCCCGGTGAAGAGGTGTAAATCCTCTAATAATGGGGGTTTTCTGATGTCTTTGATTTGCACACCATTTAGTGAAGCTATATGAGAAAGCTCTGGGTCCTGTGAAAAAAACTCATGTAAACCGCTAATAATGTCCATTCCATTTTTCATGGCCTCTATAAGAAAGAGCCTTTCTTTAAGAGGGATAAAAGTTTCCAGGGGGGCTTTCCCATAAATGTAACAATCTGGCGTATAGGAAAGGCGTTCCAGGGCTTCATTTAAATCAGAAAAAATAGGTATGTTTCTTTTCTCCTCTCCCAGTTCTTCCCCTGCATCCTTACCGGCTAAGGAACTATCAATGATCCCAACAATGGAATAGATTTCAGAATGTCGGACTAATGCGGCGGCAGTTTTCCCATCCACCAAACCGAATTGATTTTCGCAGTAGACCAGGGCCTTTCTTTTCTGACTTGAGTTGTCATTCTTTTTTTGTACCCACTTCTGTTTAGCAAATTGTGGTTTAATTTTAATTTGGTTCTCCGTTACAGGTTGCATTTGGTATCTTTCGCGACAGTTTTGAGTCGCAGATTCTAGTTATTGATAACGCTCTATTGCCGTTTGGATGGGCAAAAATAATCTATATCTTACTTAAAGCTGTTTTAAGCGTCTTGGCTATCTCCTCGTAAGCGTGTTTCTCTCCCTGCGAAAACTCTATTTTATAATTTTCATTTTTTGCTGATGCTGATTTTCTACGTGCCTCAGCTCCTTCGATTAATTGAGTAAGACTGTCGCTCAATTCTTTTAAAATGCCATCTGCAGTAACAGTTGATTCAGTCATGTTTTTAATGTCCTTTGTTTAAAGGTTTGGAAATTAAGATTGGTTCATTTCAATAAGCATCAATTTCTCTCTGATTGACTCCTAGTAGGTAATTCTCTCAACTTTCTATCAATGCCAGAAATTGTTAATTGAATGTCATTCACCGAGGATTCGATATATCCCAGTAATCGTTCCACATTGTTCACGCCTTCCAGAGTTTGGGTAGAAACTTTGTTTTCAGTGGAACAACTAGTATTTTTTCCTTCAGTTGCAGAAATTTCTACTGCTACAGCTTGAGATGGGTTGATCCATGGGTTTAAACCGTTCAAAAATAAGGCAAGAGTTAGAGCTGTCATTATGAAATTTGTGTAGTTATTTTTAATCATTGTTTTTCAGCCCCATATAGATTTGTGTTTTCGTATAGCAAGTTTTCGCTTATTCCTGGATTTGCTTTGTTCCTTTATCAGGCGAATCTTTAGGAGATTTCGACCATGGCACACTTCCCTTTTTATTTCTTCTGAACATGGAAGGGGTATCCACTTGTTGTTTTGAACGAATGTCCAGAGCTTGTGGCGAAATAACTTTTATTAATTTTCCGGAACTGTCGAAAACTTTAACTTCATTCATAAAATTACCTGGTTACAAGTTTTTCACCTTAAAGATTGAGGGCAAAAAAAAAGCCACCCCAATAAGGAGTGGCAGAAATAAAAAATTCCTTTGTAGTATTTAGTTATCTAGCTCTTCAATAGGAAACTGAGGAAAGATACTATTAGGATACTCTGATTGGCCGATATAGCAAGGAGGTTTAAATTAATTTAACTTAATGAGTTAAAAATGCAGGATCATGCATATACAAAGCAGGGTGGGTGCTCTTTGAGTGCTCCTCTCTTCTCCTAAAAAAGGGTTTACCTTATAGACATAACCTCTTGATATGTTTCGTTGCCACTCCAGAGAGGAGTGATAACCCTATCGGAATTGAACTCAAGACCCACTGATTTACAGTTAGTGCGCTACAGGAAGTTCGGAGAGTTTCTTTTTTGCTTCTTCGTTGAAAGGATCGATTTCGAGGATGGTTTTTAATTCCTTTTCTGCGTCCTGGAATTTCTGATTCTTCTTGTGGATTTCATACAGCTTCCAGTGCATGGAAAGGAAGTCGATGCCCTGTTCCTGGGAAAGCTCAAACACTTTTTGGGCTTCATCCAGTCGATTGAGTGCGAAGAGGGAGTTCCCCAGGTTGAAATTTGCTATGGCAAACTCGGGGTTCAGGCTCAAAGCTTTTTTCAAGAGAGGGACGGCTTCATCAGGGTGTCCATGTTTGTTCAATGCCGCGCCCAGATTGGAAAGGGCCTGGATGAAATTAGGATAAACTTGAACGGCTTTTTTAAACAGTTTCACCGCTTCGTCGAGCTTCCCCTCACGAAAATAATATCCCCCAAGGTTTGACAAGGCTTCTGGAAAGTCAGGGTTCAACTCCAGGGTTTTTTCATATTGGCCGATGGCCTTTTCCAGCATTCCCAGATCTCGATAAGCAACGGCGAGATCGTAATGGGCCAGAATAAAGTTTGGATTTTTTGCCAGTATTTTTTCAAATTCAGCGAGGGCTTTATCGGGGTCACCCAATCCATATAGAAAATAATTACCCCGATAATACATGGCTTCGAGCGAAGTTTTGTCTTCATCCAGAAGTTTCTGCAGTGAAAATGAAGTTTTAGTATCCAAAAAACCTTTAACGGTATTTATAGGAAGCGCAAGGTTGATGGAACGTCCCTCTACTGTGGCCAACCCTACAACCTGATTCGACTGATTGACTACAGGGCCGCCGCTAAAACCGGGGCCGAATGCAGTGGTTGTATAAATAAAAGGTGTATTGGGGTCGGCTTGAGAGTGAATGCCCAGAACAAAGCCATAAGTTTGTGCCATTTGGCCCTCGACTTTATCTTCCTGTTCAGTGACCTCAGCGGAGAGATACCCCAAAGCACTGGTGTAGTCATAGGGTTTTAGTGCAGAGGAATCACCAATTTCCAGAGTGGAATAAAATCCTTCCTTCAATTTTACAATGGCAAAATCTTTGGTTCGGTCGACTTTGAATATTCCTGTTACTTCAGAATGCGAACCATTGGGGAAATGCACGTCAATGGTATGGGCATCAACGAGAACGTGATAATTGGTGACGAGGGTTCCCTCGGGGCGGGCCACAAATCCCGATCCGGTTCCTACGGTTTTCCCAGCTTTATCTTTAGCAATGAGCAAAGCTACCGCGTTTTTATTGGCTTCATGGGCACTTACTGACCCGTAAACGATCACCAAGCCGATAATGAGGAAATTTATGACAAACAGGGCTAAACGGTTTCGCATAATTTATAGTTCTCGGATCAAAGAGTCCGCTCTCAATTTAAGAAAAAACATTATTGTAGTGATGAATCCATTCTATAAATTGACTGGAGCGATTACAACTGAATTCAAAAGAAATTATAGGGAAGGAGTACAAGTCATGCTGAGGCAATAGGGGCGGGAATAAAAAAATCCGGGCCGGCTTTGGAGCCGACCCGGATTGATCAAGGTCTTTTACTTAACGTTAATGGTTACCGTTGAGGTCAAAGCCGGGTTGTAAGGAACATGATTACCCTTGGCAAACAAAGTTCGGATGATGTGTTTGCCAGCAGAGAGCTTGATTTCTTTGCAGGTGGAACCATCTCCCATATGGATATGGTTCGCGTCTTTTCCAACAGGTTTGCTCAGGTCTGTCGGCAGGTTTTCATCAACAATGATGTGATGATGACCTTTTCCTTCGTTGACTCCTTTTTTGGCGGGTTGTACTTCAACGCCTTCAGTTGCCATGCAAACTTTTACCGGGCTTGTAACCATGGCTCCGTTTGGAGGATCAGTGATCGTAACAGCGTTACCGGCAAATGCACTGGTGGTGATAAAAAAGAAGACAGATGAGATGATCAATTTCGGGTAAATGCTTTTCATTGTTCTAAACTCCTAATGCTAAGTGGTTGGTTATACATGTGCTTGAAAGACTAAGCTTTATTTGGCCTCCGTCTTATTTCGACTCCTCCTAAAGTGCCGAAAAGACGGTTTTCGCAGTCCGAGGTTTCACTTGTCGTGTTACGCTTTTTCGGCGATCCAGCAGGCTGCTTCGTTCTTAGATATAAAAGTAACGAAAAAGTTTCATAAAAAATGGAGATCCTTATATTTACAAGGATGGCTGGTTTCCCCCAATTTTCCTTGACATCGCAATCCGAGTTACATAACCTCTGTTATTCAGTTTCATTTCCCTTGGGGGTTCGTTGAAAAAAGAGCGTGCGTCCGATTTCAGGTTTCTTTTCAGGAGGTTTTAGATGGTAGTTACTGGAGAATGTCGGCTCCTTCACACGTGTGAAATGTGTGAATTTAATAATGAGACCGACTGCAAAGCTGACAAAAACGAACATAATCGCTGGCTTGTTAACAACCGGATGAATGACATCAAGCACAAGATTATTGTTGGTAGTAATAAAGGTGGGGTCGGCAAAAGTACGGTTACCACCAACCTCGCAATTGCTCTTGCAGAAAAAGGCTTTGCTGTAGGACTGGCAGATGCAGATCTTCACGGCCCTAACATCCCGAAATTATTACAGGCTGAGGATGTTCGGTTGAAAGCTACAGACGTCGGCATCGATCCTTATGAGACCAAGAATGGCCTAAAAGTGGCTTCATTAGGGTTTCTTATTGAAGATCCCAATATGCATATTGCCTGGAGAGACGCGGTTAAATATGATTTCATTATTGAATTGTTGGGAAATATAAACTGGGGGCCCTTGGATTATCTTCTGTTTGATCTTCCCCCTGGTACCGGAAACGAACAAATCACCATCATCGACTTTATCGGTGAGGTCGATGGCGCGGTTGTGGTCACAACTCCACAGGATCTGGCGATTCTGGATGCACGGAAAATGATCTCCTTCGCCCGTGACAGCAACGTCCCCATAGTGGGAGTGATTGAAAATATGAGCACGATGTCCTGTCCACATTGTAGTGAAAAAATTGATGTGTTCAAAACGGGCGGGGGCAAAAAGTTAGCCGAAGAACTGGTATTGCCTTATCTGGGTAGTATCCCTTTGGATGGAAATATTGTAGCCAATTCTGATAGTGGCGACCCTGTTGTCCTGTCCAGTCCAGATTCCGAAGCCGCCAAAGCATTTTTGCAGTTGGCTGATAATGTCAATAAATTCCTCAACCCCGAATAGTTCGAGATATCCCTTTCAGGTCGAGTTTAAAGGTGGGGTCAGGCAGGAAAACGCTTTTAAAAATACAAACAATGGATTGCGTTTCTTGTTACGATTGGGGGATAATAATGATGTAGGGTTGGTTTTGGTTCGTTGAAACTGACTAAGACTCTTCGATAAGGGCTTTTCCTTTCTTTTACAAAGTACATATGCTTTTTCGCTTATCTGGCAAATTAATAGTTAAAAAAATAGTGGCAGTTTTCTGTGTGTTTTTTTTCATGGGAACTGTAGAGGTGTTTGCGGGTTCAATGCCCCTTTACTCGAATAACCCGATAGCCGCCGAGGTGGATGGAAAACCCATTTATCTGGATGAGCTCAAGCATATTCGTATTCAGGAAGCTCTCAAGCAACTGCATGAAATGCAGACCCGCGCCTTGAAGGAAAAAATTCTTGATAAGCTTGCAGAAAAGCACCCGGGCTCGGTTGCGGAGCAAGCCCCCAAGGTGACACAAGCAGAAATCAAACAGTTCTATGAAAGCAATCCTGGCATCAAGGAGCTAGGGAACCTTTCTCAGGTGAGTGGTGAAATTCGCGACTACCTGGAAAAAAGTTTTCAGCAGGTACATATCGAACGGCAGTATCAGAATGCGGTCCAAAAGGGTTGGGTTAAGGTATATTTAACACCTCCCAATGATTTTCGTTTGGTGGCAGGGCTCGGCACAGCCATGGTGTGGGCGGAGGAAAAAGCTCCCTCAACCAGGCGGGTTTTTGTGTTGGAATACTCAGATTTTCAATGTCCGTTTTGTAAGCGGGTACAGAGCACTTTGGCAAAGGTTAGAAAGAAATACTCCAACGAAGTTCAGTTTGGCTACCGCCATTTTCCTCTGCCTTTTCACAAAGAAGCAAAAGGGCTTGCCCAGGCTGTTGAATGCGCTAGAGATCAAAATAAATTTTGGGAGCTCCAGGACCTTTTCTATAAAAACATTTCCAACTCTGCAAGTGATAAGGAAGTTTTAAACCTGGCCAAGCTCGCAGGAGTCGAAAGTATCCGGGATTTTGAGTTTTGCTGGCGCAATGGAAAATATGCAGAGCGGGTGCAAAATGATATCCGTGATGGTGCTGAATTGGGGATTCAAGGTACCCCGACTTTTATTTTAGGAGCTTACGACCCAGAAACCCGAACTGTTTCTGGTGAAATGTTTTCCGGCGCTGTGTCTGAAAAAAAGTTTATCCGCGTTATAGAAAAATATCTTTCCTCTACCCGAACCGAAGCTAAGTTGAATCAATAGCTTCTTTGCCATGATCAGAATGCTGACTTTTATTCTGGCTGGATTGATTGCCCCCGTTTTGGCATTTGCAGAACCCTCTCCATTTTCCAGCCCAACTGCTTCATCGGGTCCCGGAATAAAATTAAACTTGATGATGGACAGAGACCTTGCTTATCCGGGTGACCGTTTCAAGATATACATGTCTGTCCAGATAGAAGAAGGTTGGCATATTTATTCCCTGCAACCTATGGATGGCAATGAATTGTTGGCAACTCAGATTGTTGTCGAGGAAAATGTTTTCGAAAGCCAGAAAAATTGGCAGGAATCTCCAACCCGTTTGATTCAAGACGACGCGCAGCAAAAACTGGTCAAAGGCCATGTCACCACTGCTGAGTTTCACAATAGTTATCGCGTTCCCGAGAACTCCAAGTCAGGTAATTACTCGATAAAAGGCAAACTGTTATACAGAGCCTGCGACAATAATCTTTGCACCCTTCCTCAAAGCCTTCCCTTTGACATCCAGATTCGTGTGGGTGTCAGGAAATAGCTGTCTCAAACTTCTCAGGAAGAATCGTCTTTCTTTATTTAGATACAATAGGATAAACTCCTATTGTCGATCATAGCGGAAATTAAAAACAGATTCGTATTGCGAAATCCATGCAAGTCATCACAACACATTTGAATGCAGACTTCGATTGCCTGGCCTCTATGATGGCGGCGAAAAAGCTGTATCCAGAGGCTCATCTGGTTCTTCCCGGGTCCGCAGAGGGTTTGGTGGAAGATTTTTTGAAAGAGCAGAGTCCTCTTCTTGAATTCACCCGGATCAAGGATATCCCTTTAGATCTGGTCAGTCTTTTGGTGGTTGTTGATACCCATGCGCCAGAAAGGATAGGAGTTTTTGCTCCCCTGATGGATAATCCGAGTGTGGAGGTTCATATTTACGACCACCACCCGGAGCCAGAAATTAAAGTCGGTCAGGCAGTGATCAAAAAAAGAGGGGCCTCCACCACGATTCTCCATGAAATTTTATTGGCGAAGAATGTGTCTTTAACTCCAGAAGAATGCACCTTGATGGTTCTTGGCATATATCAGGATACACACTCGCTCATCACTGTCTCGACCACTCCAGAAGATTTGATCGCTGCCGGTGACCTCATTAAACGAGGAGCAGACTTGAACCGGGTTTCCAGTTTTATGCGGCAAAGATTAAATTCTGAGCAACTTGATATTTTTAATGAACTGGTATCGAGCTTGGAAAGCCACACGGTCAACGGAGTTGAGG
>JAJDBI010000060.1 GCA_029261435.1 Nitrospinaceae bacterium | reverse complement strand
CATCAAGCACTTCTGGAGAAAAGCTCTGACGAACTCCGTGTTTTCTGAAGATGGATTGGATCTCAACATTCGGATCGTTGGAAGAGCCCAACACTTCTATCACTTTGCCGATGGGAGGTTTGTGACGGGTAGGGAAGGTCTCTAATTCTATGTGTACGATTTGTCCGTTTTTGGCTCCTTTACGATTTTTACCGGGAACAAAAACATCATGAAAATATTTGGACTCGGTGGGGATGACCCATCCGTCTCTGCCGAAGGTTTCATAAGTACCAACGATATGCGTGGTGTTGCGCTGGAGAATACGTATGACACGCCCTTGTGGTTTTCCCGGTTCCCGTTCTGACTCGACCCGAACAACCACATGATCTTTGTGCATGGCTTCGTTCATGTGGCGGCGGTTGACGTAAACATCGTCTTCTCCCTGCTGATGGTCGGGAATGACAAACCCGAAGCCATTTGGGTGACCGTGCAGTTTTCCGGTGACCAGATTCATTTCGTCGGGAAGTCCATAGCGTCCTCCACGAATTTTTATCAAGGTGCCTTCGCCAGTCATTTCTTTTATGAGACTGCGAAACTCCCGCTTCTGGGTTTCGGGCACGCCCAGTTGACGAGAAAGTTCCGCCACTTTCATAGGGCGTGCGACCTTCTTTTTCATCATGGAGAGAATTTTTTCTTCTGTGAGTTTCATAGCAGTCCGATAGAGTTTTACCTTTTCGCTATACCTTATCATGGCGGAAGGTTTTCCGCACCGAGAACGATCTCATGGCATATTTAAAAGGACGAAAGATTATTCTGAAGCAAATTAAACGAGCGACAGGAAGGAGTGCCTGGTGGATTTTTAAGAAAGGTTCACATATAATCCTCAAAAGTATGACTTTGAGAAATAAGGGAGTTTAATGAAAGTACAAGTTGATTGGTTGAAAGAATATACCGAGATAGATGTTCCTGCGGATGAGTTGGGGCATGTTCTGACCATGGCGGGGCTGGAAATTGAAAGTCATGAAACGGTGGACTTGCCGGATGGGGAAAAGAGTGAGGTGTTGGAACTGAATGTGACGCCCAATCGAGGCTATTGTTTGTCTCATATAGGTGTAGCCCGTGAAGTTTCAGCATTATTGAACAAGTCCCTGAAATTGTCTGACCCAGTCAAAACTCTTGAAGATAAGTCGGGAGCGGTGGCTGTAGAAACTCGTGTGTCGGTTGAAAATCTGGAGCCGGAACTTTGTCCGCGCTATTGTGCTCTGGTGGTAGAAAATGTGAAAGTCGGCCCCTCCCCGAAATGGTTGAAAGACAGGTTGGTCGCTATTGGCCTTCGTCCTATTAATAATATTGTGGATATTACCAATTTCGTGATGATGGAGTATGGCCAGCCTTTGCACGCCTTTGATCGGGATTTGATAACTGGAAGTAAAATCGTTATTCGTCGGGCGAAAAAAGGCGAACCTTTAGTCAGTCTGGACGGGACTGAATTGAAACTTGATTCAGATGCTCTGGTTATCGCCGATGGAGATAGGCCTGTAGCGTTAGCGGGGATCATGGGCGGGTCCAACAGCCAGGTTTCTGAAACCACTAATCATGTTGTGTTGGAGAGTGCTTGTTTTGATCCTGCGACGGTTCGCAAAGGCTCAAAAAAATATGGACTGCGTTCGGACTCTTCTTACCGCTTTGAGCGTGGTGTGGATTGGAATGGCGTGGTTTCTGCCCAGGCGAGGGCGGCTTTGTTAATAAAGGAACTGGCGGGTGGAGAAATTTGTTCGGGCAGGATTGATATTTACCCTGAAGTGGGGAAGCCCATAGTCGTTCCGTTAAGAGTGAGCCGGGTGAATCAACTCCTGGGGGGAAGTTTTAGCGCAGAACAAACCCAGGATCTGCTTTCTCGACTGGGTATGGAGATCACAGAATCCTCAGAAACCATGCAAGTGAAAATCCCCAGTTTTCGTCCTGACCTTTCGCGCGAGGTGGATTTGATAGAAGAAATTGCCCGCATTGATGGTTTCGATAAAGTGGGTACGGTTTTCCCGGTGGCAGGAGTAAGGCCGGTGAAGATAGCGGTTCGACAAAAAATCATTAAAAAAGTGCGGGAAGTATTCTGTTACGCCGGGTTTTCTGAAACGGTTCATTACAGTTTTATCGAACGCGCACATGCCGAGGAATTTAAGACGACTTTTGCTACTGAACAGGACCAGATAATTGTGTTGAAAAATCCACTGAGTTCTGAAAACGATTGCATGCGTACCAGTCTGATTCCCGCTTTGTTGAAAACAGCCGCGCTCAATTTAAGCAAAGGCCAGAAACCACTGAAGCTGTTTGAGGTGGGTAGTGTCTATTTTGCCGATTCTTCTGGAAACCGCACGGAAAAAGCGGTGTTGTCGACCATCGTACTGGGACCGTATGAACTCACTCCCTGGAAACCAAGAGGCAAGGAGTATGACTTTTATGATCTCAAGGGAACACTGGAAACGCTGGTTGAACACCTGCATCTAAAATTGGAAATTTCTCCTGGAGATAAACCGTTTCTGATGCCGGGGAAATCAATGCGCGTTCATGTCAATGATATTGACTTGGGTTATCTGGCCCAAGTTAATCCAGAACAGAAGCTGGTTCATGAGATGGAACAAAATGTTTATGCCCTGGAACTCGATTTGGCAGCGTTGGAAAACGCGATTCCCTCTTCTCTTCAGTTTCAGCCAATAGCTAAATTCCCTGAAACTTACCGCGATATTTCTATTCTTGTGGACCGAAAAGTCACGTCACAACAGGTCGCGGACTTAATCTTGAAAACCGGCAGCCACTTGATTCAAAAGGTAGAATTGTATGACCATTTTGAGGGGAAGAAAATTCAAGCCGATAAAAAAAGTCTCACTTTTGCATTATCTTTTCAATCTGCCGAGAAGACGCTTTCGGATGAAGAAGTCACCCCGATATTTGAAAGAATTATTCAAACTTTAGAGAGTGAACTTGGTGCCTCACTAAGGGAATAAGGGGTTGTTGACACCCTAATACCCCGGTGCTACGATTCTGTCATGCCTAAGCCAGATATTCATCAATTGGAAGAACGTGTGTTGGCCTTGATAGGAGAGTTCCGTCGACTTAAGGATGAAAATCAGGAGCTGTCTCGTCAGGTTGATCAACTGAACGGTGAAAAAGAAACCTTGGTGGAAGAACAAAACCTGAGTCAGGGGACAAAAGATCGCCTTTCCCAATTAGAGTCCTTAGATCAAAAAAACGAAAAGGATCGCAAGATAATGCGGACGAAGGTCAAGGCTCTTTTGGAGAATCTTCAGAAATTTGATCTGGCCTGAAAAAAACTAATTGCAGATCAGGAAAGCTTTTATGTCTAGCAGTAAAAAAATTCAGATTTATGGAAAAACATATAGCTTGAAAAGCTCTTCCTCTGAAGTGGATGCTGAAGAGGTGGCCGGCTATGTAGATTCCAGAATGAAAGAGCTGGCCACAGCCCGCAGTAAAACTTCCACTTTGGACCTGGCGATCCTCGCTGCGCTCAATATTGCGCAGGAATTATTGGAGTTGAAAAGTAAGACCGAGGCGAAAGGTGAGCGGGAAGAAGAGAAAATTCAACAATTAGTTGCCGCGCTCGATAAAGAGCTTCAAGGTGTTGAAAAATAAGAGAGTGTCGGTTTTATATAGGCCTTGAGAGACCTTGGCCTTTATGTTAGGATGTGATGGAATTTGTAGTGGTGTCTCCCTGTTGTGTTCGGGTAAGAATTTAATTTCTTGAGCCAACAGTTAGTGAAAGGGGTTGATGGATCGGCTGTGGTGTGCAGGCCTTCTTCGGGAGGGAAGCCTAAAACAGTTCACGGAT
>JAJDBI010000059.1 GCA_029261435.1 Nitrospinaceae bacterium | reverse complement strand
CACCCGGCCTGCAACGGTTTCCTCAATCAGTTCGTCCAGTGCGACATCGAGTGCGTAATGAGCCGGGATTGCAGGAGTGAACAGCATTCCGCCTGCTTCCTGAGCTTTGTGATAGCCGGTCAGGTTGAAGTAAAGAGTCCGCTCTGGAATTTTGCACAAGCGTTGCAATTCCTTTTCTCGAAACAGGACAAAGGACACGCCCGGAAATCCCTGTACACATTTGTTGGCGGTGCCGACTGCAATATCAATGGGGCAGGTCTTGAAATTGATCTCATCTCCGGCAAGGCTACTGATGCAGTCCACTAAAAAAACTTTGTTATAACGTCGGGCAAGTTTGCCCACTTCTTCTAATGGATTTAAAAGTCCGGTCGTTGTTTCATGGTGTACTAGAGCAACTACTTCTATATCAGGATTTTGTTTTAATTCTTTTTCAATGCTTTCCAGATTGGGTGGTTCTCCCCATGCCAGTTTGAGAGTGTGCTGGCGGAACTGATAAACATCGCAGATTTTCCCAATGCGCTCACCATATACGCCGTTTTGTATGACCAGCATCGACCGGTCCGGACTCAGGGAGGAAGAGACTGCCATTTCCAACGCCGCTGTTCCTGACCCGGAGACGAGCACGGATGTGTACTCCTCTTCAATATCAAAAGCTTTGAGTAATTTTGAGCGGATCGCTGCCATAAGATCCGAGAATTCTTTTTCCCGATGGCATAAGTCAGGGAGCATTAATGCCTGCCGGACCCGATCGGTCACATTTACCGGGCCTGGGTTGAGCAAAACAGTTCGTGGCATAATTTTATTTGCTAAGGGTTGGCAATTAGAACGAGGTTTAAGTTTACCTTAGCGAACCCCTGAGTTACAAAAAGAATTATCCAGTAATAGGACGGGGAAACGTTTTGATGCATTGCTATGAGACCCCTTTCTGATTTAAACTTTCAACGATGCGAAAATTTCTCACGATATCTATTCTTGTTCTATTTTTTGTGACCTGGGAAAAGAATATTTCCCCGGTTGTGGCGGGCTATTCCAACTTGACCCTGCCATGGATCAAGTATCAAGGCGGTAACGATAACCCACGCCCAGAAGCCCTGCGAAGTCTTCTTGCTCAAGTCACACGCAGAACGTCGATAGAAGTCAACCGGGAGCCGATAGCGCTGAACATTTCTGATCCCGGTTTGTTCCGCCACCCTTTTATATATATGGGCGGTGATGAGGAATTTAGTCCTTTTCCGGAAAAAGATCTGAAGGTTTTGCGGAATTATTTGAGTTATGGTGGATTTATTTTTATCGATGACAATTCTGCACAGGCCGGCTCTGCATTCGATACTTCCGTCCGTAAAATGATATCTGCATTATTTCCGCAGAATCCCCTTAGAAAAATTCAACGTGACCATTCTGTTTTCAGATCTTTTTATTTGCTGAATACGGTGTCGGGTCGGTCCATCGTTAAAACTTATCTGGAAGGGATATCCATTAAGGGAAGGACTGTTCTGATATACAGTTCCAACGATCAGGGAGGCGCATGGTCACGCAATAAGTTGGGGCACTGGAATTATGATGTGATTGCGGGAGGACACAGGCAGAGACAGCTTGCCATCCGTCTGGGCGTTAACATCATCATGTATGCGCTGACTCTGGACTATAAAAAGGACATGGTGCATTTGCCCATTATTCTTGAACGTTTGCGCAGGTACAATCCGAAATGAGCTGGCTGGCGAAATTATTGGGAATAGACCCTGAAGTTTATAACCAATGGAAACTGCATTGGTCGCCGGAAGACCCGGTTGTGATTTTTGCTGTGCTGGGTGTTGTGATTCCCATAGCTCTCTGGTTTTTCTGGACCAGTTTGAACCGGGTTGGCTCCCGTTCCAGAAAACTTCTTCTCTTTGTGCTCAGGGTGGCGGCGTTCACCCTGTTGCTGTTGATCCTGCTAAAGCCCGAACTGGAATTCCGCAAAAGCCAGTCCCTCAAAAACTCAATAGCGGTTTTACTGGATAACAGTAAAAGCCTTTCCATAAAGACGGATGAGTCACCGCGAATAGATTTGATAAAAAAAGCTCTGATATCGAACGCACTCTATCTGGAGAAACTGGGAAAAGACTTCAATGTGGATTACTATTTTGTGTCGGACGATATCGAAAAGATGTCGGTCGGAGCGATTGAAAATCTTTACCAGCCGCATCGTCCTTTTACCGACCTAACCCGGGTGTTTGATGAATTATCCCGGCGTTATCCGGGGCCGTCATCGTTAAAAGGAGTCTTCCTGTTTTCGGACGGTGCGGATTTGACGCAAGAGTCTGGTGATATCTCCCGGAATCTGGTGGAGCGGGTCAAGGCCTTGGGCAGCCCGGTTCATACTCTGCAAGCCGGGAGCAATGAAGGGTTTAAAGATTTGGCGATCGAGGCGGTCTCGGCGTCCGATTTTGGGTTCGTGCAACAGCCTCTCAGGATTTCGCTCACCGTGTTTTCTTCATCAATGGGAAACCGCAACATCCCTCTGGTTTTGAAAGAGGGAGACCATATTCTGATTTCAAAGATTGTCGAGGTGCGCGAAGACACGAAACGGTATGAAGTAGAGTTGGAGTTCATCCCTCAAAAGGCTGGCAAAAGAATTTATACCCTTGGTCTGCCCAGGTTTGCAGGCGAGTTCATTCTGGCTAACAACGAAAAGGAATTCGAAATAGATGTGGTGCGAGACAGGATTCGAGTTCTACATCTCAACGGTCGTCCTGCGTGGGACTCTCGGTATCTGCGCGAGGTCCTTGCTCACAACCCGAAAGTGGACTTGCTGTCATTTTTTATTCTCAGGAATATAGGGGATGATGTGGAGGCCCCGACGACCGAACTCAGCCTGATCCCTTTCCCTTCCAATTTACTGTTTGACGATTACCTGAGTTCTTTTGACCTGATTGTTTTTCAAAACTTTAAATACGATCCGTTTATTGACAAGAAGTATTTGGGCAATATCCGAAAATACGTTCAAAACGGAGGGGCCTTCTTAATGATTGGTGGTGACCTTTCTTTTCAGGGCGGAGGTTATTCACGCACTCCTATTGAAGAAATTCTGCCAGTACATTTTGACGAGGTCAACCGACCTTTTGTGGATGAGGCATTTCAACCTGTCTTGAATCAGGAGTTTTCCCGCCATCCCATTTTGCGTCTGGAGAAAGAACTGGACCTTAATCAGGAGGTATGGCGTTCGCTTCCACCACTTCAGGGTGTCAATAGAGGGTTGCTTCCAGACAAGAATGCGCATGTCCTGGCCCGGCATGCCAAGGATTCTGCTGTCCCCCTTCTTGTTGTCGGTGGTTTTGGCGAAGGCCGAACCGCCTTGCTGGGTACCGACTCGATGTGGAACTGGAACTTCAGGAATGTGGGAAGTGGCGGCAGTGGCAGATACTTCCAAAGGTTTTGGAATAATGTCATTGACTGGCTGATTGCGGAACCAGAAACACGAAGACTCCAATTGGAGTCTGATAAAGAACGGTATCAGGAAGAGGAGCAGGTTTTGATAAAATTTAAATTGCTGAGAAAAAATTACCAGCCCGCTGCTGACATGATGGTGAAACTAACCCTGCAACCACTCAAAAAAGAACCTCACCCTGAAACGGAATTGAAAACTGACGAGCAGGGCGAAGGAGTCTTTCCGTTTCTTCCTGACAAAGAAGGGTTTTATACCGCTCAGATAAAGGCTGACCTGGAAGGAGAATCTCTGACAGAGAACATTATGTTCTCAGTCTTAAAGGATACTGCGGAATTTGAAAAGCCTCTCATTAATGAATCTCTGCTGAAAAAGATTTCTGAAATCAGCGGCGGCAGACACCACATTCTAAATGGCAGTGATGACCTCAGCACTTATCAGTTTGCGAATCCCGATGTGCAGGTTAAAAGTCATAGCCGGTCTTTCTCTCTTTGGGATAACTGGTGGGCCTATGGCTTGATGGTTGGCTTTCTGGTGGTGGACTGGTTTTTGCGGCGCAAGTCAGGCTTGAGCTAGGCACAATTATGTCCTAATCATTTTCAAACATTATTGTTGTACAAAGGTGGCAAGAACCAAATTGTGTGCCTTCGGATGATTTTATTACGGGCAAAAGTTCTCTCGGTTCAATGAGCTATTGCTAGTTGCCATCACGACTAGAGGGAAAACTAAATTGTGAAATACCAGTTTATCCTGTAATATCAAAGGTGATCGGGTTGTTCTTCATCCCCACCTTTATAGAAATTTTTTTCCTGCATATTAAAGATGACCAAAACCGTAAAAAATAGCGGAGTGAATATTCGTGAATGGGTGCGCGATCGTATCCTGTTTCTGGCGGTGGCCATCTTTGTGGTCGGAGCCGGAGCTTATATCGGTGCCGGGCAGGTGCTCGATTCACACAGTATGTGGCTGCATCCGGTACGTGAGTTTGCTTTGTTGATTTCCCTGATTGGGGTGATCTCACTGGGTTACGAAGTTTTCCTGAGGGAATTGACCTTCAATGAATACAAGGAAGCGCTGGAAGAAATTGTTAACCCTGACGCGGTTCGTCTGGGTATTCATGGGATTTATAAAAACCGTTCTGAACTCGCTCAGGCCACATCTTTTGAGACGTTGTTCAAAAATGTTAAGGAAGAGGTTTTTATAGGGGGGTCTTCTTTGCTGTCGATTTCGACCGCAAGTCGGGAATTGATAAAAGATAAGGTATTGAGTGGAATCAAAATCCGTTTATTGCTTATAGACCCTAATTCTCCAGTGGTGGAGTTGATCACCAAACAGGGCGGGGGCAAGCATACGTTTGTGAACGAAATAAAAACATCCCTGCTTTTGTTGCAGAAGCTCCACGATGAAATTATGCAGGACAGCTCACCTGGAAATAAAGGGAAATTGATCGTGCACAGTTATGACACCATTCCCTCACATTCTTTTATATCGATTGATCCGGAACGTTCTTCAGGAGTGATCGTGGCCGACATTGGGCCTTACCTGGGTCGGAGTACTCCAAGGCCGAGCATGTTGGTGATCAATAAAAAGAAAGGCATGTTCGATTATTGGAAAGAGATGAACGAAATCATGTGGGAGTCCAGTACACCGGTCGATATGGAAGCGGCTGACCCCATTGCGGCTAAGACTAAAACACTGGTCCTGGCCAGTGGCAGCGAAACCGAATTTTATGAGACGGATTCGGAGGTTTGGAACAAGGCGTCCATTTGTCAGATGGGAAGTGGGTGGCATGGCATCAAGGGCAGTCAATGGGTCTGGGTTCGTGAAGCCGTTTCGCTGGAAGAGGCTAAAACCGGAAGCCAGCATAAATTCCGCTTCAAGTTTGACCTTCCCATCAACAATCCCAATGCCATTCATCGGGCGGACATTCTACTGCGCTCGGATGACACCTGCCACATCTCGGTGAACAATGTCAGTCTCAAACAGGAATATGGCGGGGCAGAATATCCCGATCCATTTTTGATCGACATCGACCAGTATGTTCAGGCCGGGGAAAACACCATCAGCTTCGAACTGATCAGCTACGCCCAACCCGATGCCAAAGATCCCGGCGACAACCCCAGCGGTCTCATCTACCGTCTGCACATTGAATATTCCTGATTTACCTAAAAAACCCTCACTGGGTGAGTGACCTGGCAGACAACGTGCCCTGCCGTTGCCGATCAAAGCCTCAACTATCCCAACCCTCTGTTTTTCAACCTCGTTAACCCTTTTAAATTAAAGGTTTTCCGGATTTTATGCTGGTTGGGGTAATGTTGGTATTCCTCGGTAAATCAATTATTGACAGGGTAAGGCAGACTGATATAATCCCGACTCCAGTGACTTGCTCCCCTGATTTTTTTAGAGGGTGCTAACATATTAATGTTAAAAGGGATTTTGCTTTTCCCGGCAAGTAGATTGAATCGCTATTAAAGAGGAAGCGATCCCGGTATTATCGGGCAGGACCCTTTAAGGTAATAAATGGCTGAATATTTCTACATTTCGTTGTTTGCGGTGGTTGCCCTTGTAGTGGTTGGGGCATTGCTGGCACTGTCTACAGTGTTGGGTCCACGCAATCCAAGCCCACAAAAAATGCTCCCTTATGAGTGTGGTATAATCCCGACCGAAGAGGCCAAAGGCCGTTATCCGGTGCGGTTTGCGACCATTGCCATGCTTTTTATCATCTTCGATGTGGAGGTGGTTTTCATGTATCCATGGGCAGTGGCTCTGGGTGAACTGGGATTATTCGGATTGGTGGAAATGACCCTTTTCATAGTCATTCTAGGAATCGCATACGTCTATATTTGGGGACGAGGAGGTTTGGAATGGGATTGATCGAAGATGCTGCTGAGACTTTCGAGAACGAAATCAATAATCTTAAATTGAATGTTCAGGATGCTGTTGAGGCACTGGACAAAGAGTATGCCGGCTCCTTGTATGACACGGTATTGACGACCAAGCTGGGCAAGGTGGTCGGGTGGGCGCAGAAGAATGCTTTATGGCCCGCGACTTTCGGGCTGGCTTGTTGCGCGATTGAAATGATGGCGATGGCCAACTCGCGTTGGGATGCGGCACGTTTTGGAGCCGAGGTTTTTCGTGCTTCTCCGCGTCAGGCTGACCTCATGATCGTGTCGGGGCGTGTTTCGCAAAAAATGGCACCTATTCTAAAACAAATTTATGACCAGATGCCCGAGCCGAAGTGGGTGATTTCTATGGGAGCCTGTGCTTCATGCGGTGGGGTGTTCAATAATTATTCGATAGTTCAAGGGGTGGACCGCGTGGTGCCGGTGGATGTATATGTTCCCGGATGCCCTCCCGGTCCTGAAGCTCTGCTTTATGGTGTGATCAAACTTCAGGAAAAGATCATGGCAGAAGCGGGCACCGATAAAGCCAAAAAGAGGGTGGCATGACGAGTGAGGAGATCGTTGAGAAGGTGAAGGCCAGCCTTGCCGATGCCATTCAGGATACGGCCCTGCCGCAAGGTGATGCGGTGATTTTTGTGGCACCTGACTGCCTGCAAAAAGTGGCGGCCTTTCTTAAGGACGATCCATCACTGAAGTTCGATTACCTGTCTGACGTGAGCGGGGTGGATTACCTGAATGAAGAACGCGAACCTCGTTTCGAAGCGGTATATCTCCTCTATTCCATTGATCATCAGCATTCCATTCGTGTTCGTGTTGGTATAGAAGAGGATAATCCTTCTGTGCCCACTGTGTCTGAACTCTGGAAGGGGGCCTTGTATCCAGAGCAGGAATTGTTCGACATGTTTGGCATTTTTATCGAAGGGCATCCTAAAAATGAACGGCTGATCATGCCTAAAGAATGGTCAGGCAACCCGCTTAGAAAAGATTATCCTTTGACCACTGAGACCGTTACTTTCTCGCATAACCGGGATTTTAAAAGTGATCTGGTCAAATCGAAACCACCGACTCGTTAGGGCGAATTGTGAGCGTAACTGAACAAGGACTACTGGAGCGCGATAAAGACACTATGACCCTGAACATGGGTCCCCAACACCCGAGTACCCACGGGGTCTTCCGCGTTATCCTTGAAATGG
>JAJDBI010000058.1 GCA_029261435.1 Nitrospinaceae bacterium | reverse complement strand
ATCAAATCGAGAACCTTGGTGATCTCCTCTTCAATCTGCGCCGGACGACAGAACAGATGCGCATCATCCTGGGTGAATCCGCGTACACGGAGCAGACCGTGCAGAACTCCCGAGCGTTCGTAACGGTAGACCGTCCCCAACTCACCGAACCGCACCGGCAGGTCACGGTAACTGCGCAATTTAGTTTTGTAGATCTGGATATGGAATGGGCAGTTCATCGGCTTCATGACATACTCTTTGCCCTCAATATCCATATTGGAGAACATGTTCTCCTTATAGAACTCAGTGTGTCCGCTGGTCTTCCACAAATCGACCTTCGCCGCATGTGGACTGATGACCATCTCGTATCCGTGTTTGAAATGTTCCTTCTTCCAGAAATCTTCCATCAGGTGACGGATGCGCGCGCCCTTCGGGTGCCAAAGAATGAGTCCGGGACCTATTTCATCTGAAACGGAAAACAGGTCAAGCTCTTTACCCAGTTTGCGATGGTCGCGTTTCTTGGCTTCTTCCAGCCGTTTCAGATAGAGCCGCAATTCTTTTTCTGTGTTCCAGGCAGTGCCATAAATACGTTGCAGAACAGGATTACGCTCGTCCCCGCGCCAGTATGCCGATGAAGTGTGCAACAGTTTGAACGCTTTGATCTGTTTGGTTGATTCGACATGCGGGCCACGGCAAAGGTCTGCCCAATCGCCCTGAGAGTAAACGGAAATGGGCTCGTCAACAGAATCGATGATCTCAACCTTGAACTTCTCGCCCATGTCGGTGAATCTTTTTATCGCTTCCTCGCGGGAGATTTCCGTGCGGACAATTTGTAAATCCTGAGCCGCAATTTCCTTCATGCGCTTTTCGATCTTTTCCAGATCTTCAGGAACAAAAGCTTTATCGCGTGAGAAGTCGTAATAGAATCCGTCTTCGATCACAGGGCCAATGGTGACCTGAGTTCCGGGGAATAGCTCCTGAACCGCCTGCGCCATTAAATGAGCGCAACTGTGGCGAACGGTTTCTAAATCTGGCTGATTAGGGTTGTTCGACATTTTTTGAATTTATATCCCGTGGACCTTGTTGGCCCAATAAATGGTTTTGGAAATGTAATAAACTAAATCTGGAAGCTCAACGGTGAGGAGTGCTCAATCCGGTAAAGACCAGTTTCCTTCGGGCGAGGCCCGAAAAAAGGCATCATACGCACCGGCATGATGCCCAACTTAGACCATTGAGGTCTTGTATAAAATAGGCACGGGCGGTTTCGAACCGCCGACCCCTTGCATGTCAAGCAAGTACTCTACCCCTGAGCTACGCGCCTGAAAAAATCATATGAGGGCTATTCTAAATGTTATCAACCATTTGGTCAAGCACGGAGAGCAAAAAGAGAACCACAAATAAACACGGATAGACCATACTCCGCCTCCTCCCTATGAAGGAGCCCGGGAGGATTTGGGTTTTTCAGCCTACCATCCCGATACCATTGAAGGATTGACCTGCGTTATTCCTCAAAGCTGGAGACTCAAAAACGAAACTTAGCAGACTCATGTATTATAACTGGCAAGGGCCGTAATTTTACAAGGTCCTGATCCAACCTTGGGTCAAAATCGTTGAATTCCCCTAACTTTTTGCGCATTCCAATAATTTAGTCCATACCGTAAATAAACTCATTATTTAGTTGTTTTTAAAGCTGATATTATGTTAACATTGTGGTTCCTTATAAATATTAGGAAGGCTTTAGAGGCCAATAAAAGACCTTGGAGGGTTGTTTTATCGGCATAGTGTTTTTGCCTGAGGCCGGCTAATATTTGGGCAGGAAACCCATTTTTTTATAGAAAGAGGATTGAGCCATGACCAGAGCTCAGAAAAAATTTTTAATCGTGATTGGGTATTACGCTGTGTTGATTTCGGCGATGTTTATGTTTATGAATCAACCCATTTTCTCCTAGAAAATAGTAAGGGTAACGTTCAATAACCGTAAGCAGTTGAAATTACATTTGGCGGATATTTTTCCTCTGTGTTTTTAAAAGCACATCTCACCTCATAGACTTTTCAAACATTCTATAGGCCAGGTTGCCTAAACACGTGATGGTAGTTATTATCAGTTGCAAGCCTTAGTTTAATTTTTAATTCCTTCCAATGTTTGATTTTAAATTATCTGAAAACCTTGAGCTCGATAATTTTTGCAGGCAGTACGATTGCAAACCCTTTCATGTTTTTCTAACAGCCCTGCAAGCTTTACTACATCGTTATACATCGCAAAAAGAAATTGTTATTGGAACCCGAACAGCTCCCAATTCTTCCGACCCAGAACCTGTACGCTATCTGGCCAGTATCGAAAACTCTTCAACCTTCGAGGGCTTACTGGGTTTAACCCAAGTATTTGAAACGCAGAACCCGGAGCCAGTAGAAATTTTGCTGGAGGCACTGGAACCTGGAGAACCTGGTCTCACTCCTCTCTATGAGGTTCTTCTCAATGTTTGGGATGAGTCCATTCAGTTTCCAAATGGACTGGATTCATCTGAACAACCTTTCAAGCTGACTTTCGAGATCAAGAGAACAAATGAAAATTATCTGGGACGCATTGGGTGCAACAGCGAGTTTTTTGATGCGGAACTGTTATCTCGTTTGGCCGAACATTTTGTCAATATTATTGAGAGCGCTATCAATAATCCCGGTCAACTTTTTTCTGACCTGACTCTACTATCTCAGGATGAGTATCACAAAATTGTCAAAACATGGAATGACACAAAAGTCGATACTCCGGGAGATGGATTCATTCATCACTGGATTCAGTCGATGGCCAAGGAGAACCCCGAGTCTCCTGCTGTGGAGCTGGAAAGCCAAACCCTTTCTTACTCGGAACTGGATAAACGCTCAAATCAACTGGCTAATTTCCTGCAAACAGTTAATGTTGGACCTGATAGTTGTGTAGGAATATTTATGTCGCGATCCTTTGAGAGCGTGATCGGCATTCTGGCTATTTTGAAAGCCGGAGGAGCTTATGTGCCTTTAGATCCGGCTTACCCCGTCGAAAGGTTGCAGTCCATATGGGATGAGACGAATTCTCCCATTCTAATTACGCAATCAAATTTGAAAGACAAGATTGATACGGGAGAAGTGAAGTCTCTATGTCTGGATGAGGAGTGGGAAAAAATAGAAAGTTTTTCGCAAGAGCCTCCGGTTGTTGAAATCTCTCCTGAAAACCTTGCTTATGTAATTTTCACTTCTGGCTCAACAGGTAAGCCAAAAGGTATCCTTTTGACTCATGGAGGGTTAAATAATTTAACTCATACATCTAATCGGTTTTTTAAAGTTCATAAAAAAAGTCGTGTCTTACAGTTTTCTTCGTTCGGATTCGATGTCGCTGTCTGGGAAATATTTATGGCACTCGGTGCTGGGGCTACCTTATGTCTGGGAACGGGGAAGTCGCTGTTCTCCCTATTGGCTTTACCAAGGACGTTAAGGGAAGAAAAAATAACCATGGCCCTGCTCCCTCCGTCGCTATTAAATGTCATTTCATCCGAAGGATTAGATTACCTGGAAACGGTTATTGCTGTAGGGGAGCGATGCACCAACGAAAACGTGAAAAGGTGGGCACCGGGAAGAAATTTCTTCAATGGGTATGGACCCGCAGAAGGAACGGTGACGGTATCCGCCTATCTCACTAATGCGGAGGAATCTCCACGCCCCCTGGGTCCTCCCATTGGTCGGCCACTGGAAAATATAGAAATTTATATTTTAGATCAGGCTATGAACCCGGTTCCAGTAGGCGTTCCGGGAGAAATGTGCCTGGGGGGAGTTTGTATTGCCCGCGGTTATCTGAATCAGAAACAAAGAACGCAAGAAAAATTCGTTAAGCATCCGTTTCGTCCTGAAGGTTATATCTATCGCACGGGTGACCGGGCTCGATTTTTGCCGGATGGTAATATGGAGTTTTTAGGCCGGGTGGACCATCAAGTCAAGATTCGAGGTTATCGGGTTGAGCCGGGAGAAATTGAGGCTGTGCTGAATGGTTGTTTTGATATTCAAGCATGTACAGTGGTGGTGAAAAAAAAACCGGAGGGACAACCATATCTTGTGGCTTATCTCGTTTTGACGAATGAAGAGTCGCCTGATATGAAAAATATATTGCAGGTTCTCAATCAGAAATTACCTTCTTATATGATTCCCGGAGCGTTTGTGGTGTTGGAAAAAATGCCGCTGACTCCCAATGGAAAAGTGGATCGCTTCGCCCTGCCAGAACCAAAACCAATGGATTTTCAAATGGTTTCTGAGAAAGGTTCGCCAGATTGGCTGAAAAAATTTCTTAAGAGCTGATCAGGGGCCCCTCATTTGAGGGGGTAAAATTGACAAAAACTTTATAAAGAATGTTAAGATTTGCACCTGAATTCTATTGGTTATCTGCAACTTAGGGGACCTGTCTGGCATGAGTTTTAAAGGGGAATATCAACAAGCCAACCTTGAACAAAGGTTGCCAGATAATGAAGTGCAGTGCAACCTGTCGCCCCGGAACTGCAAAATGAAGGAAGGGCAAACTGGTTATTGCGGGGTGAGAGGCAATCGAGATGGAAGATTGGTCACCTACACATACGGAAAAGGAGTGCACCTTACCGAAGAATTGATCGAGACAGAAGCGATTTACCATTTTGCACCGGGTGCCAGGATCCTTTCCCTTGGTAATATCGGGTGCAATTTAAACTGCCAATATTGCCAAAACTGGAAAACTTCGCAAGCGAAATTCGTTGAAGAAAAAGATGTTCATTCTTTCACCCCTGAATCCATCATTGAAACAGCTTTACGACACAACATCCGAGTCCTTTCCTGGACCTATAACGATCCGGTGGTCTGGCATGAATTTGTAATCGACACGGCTAAACTCGCTAAAGAAGCAGGGATTTATAATCTTTATAAGTCGGCTTGTTTCATTACCGAAGAAGCACTGGATGAATTATTGCCTCACATAGATATTTTTTCTGTTTCCATCAAGGCGATTGATGAGGCGTATTATCGAAAACTCACTACAGGCTGGTTGCAGCCGGTTCTGGATGCCACCAAAAAGATATATCAAGCGGGTAAGCACCTGGAAGTCAGTAATCTGATGATTACGGACATCAGTGACAATGAACAATCAGCGCGGAATATGGCAGGCTGGGTATTGGAAAACCTGGGACCGGAAATCCCGCTTCACTTTGTCAGGTTCCATCCGGAGTACAGGATGCGGGATACAGTGAGAACACCCATTGACCGATTGGAGAAAGCACAGGCCATTGCCCGGGAAATGGGACTCAAACATGTTTATCTGGGCAACGTTGCCAATACGGAGGCGACTAGTTCCTTTTGTAACTATTGTGGCGCCGAGTTGGTGCACCGTTTTGGTTTAACGGCTCATCTTGAATCGTTGAATGACGATGGAAGTTGCTCGAGTTGTAGTAAGGAGGCACATTTCAACGCGCTCGAATTAAACGATTCTATTACAGAGTCAAATCCCCGACAGCCGTTGGATGAATTTATCCGCCATACTTATGAGTGGA
>JAJDBI010000057.1 GCA_029261435.1 Nitrospinaceae bacterium | reverse complement strand
CAAAGCATCCAAGTACCAGCCAACAAGATTTAAAAATAATGCAGAAAAGAAATGCCTCTTTTCACGGGTATAAAATTGAACCAACCGTTCATCCATATCATGGATTTGATGGACAACTTTTTCTAATCGCTTCCCGATCTTTCGTTTACTCAACCAACTACCCGTCAATGAAGTGATCTTGTAACGCTGAACAATTATGAACAACATTATTCCAAAAGTGATTACTCCCAAACTAATGATAGCGAAAAGATGGTAGCTTTCTGGCAGGTTAGAGGCAAAGAGTATAAGAAGGACACCCGTAGTCATAAAAAAAACCAGGGAAATCATATGAGTGGATTCGGCAAGAATCAGCGATGCTGCACCCTCTCTGTAGTTAATCCCATAATGATGTTTGAGAACAAAGCCTTTAATAGGAGCTCCTCCAAAGGAACTGAAAGGCATCACTTTGGCAAATGCTGAACCCACCATACGAACCTTCCAAAGAACATACATCCAATGCCTGGTGGGTTGTGTGCTGGGTAAAGTCAACTGCCATGCAAATGTGTCCAAAATGAAAACTATTTTATATACAGCCAACACAACCAGAATCCCCCAACCTACTTTTTCCAACTGAGACCACACAGAAGGAATATCTGTATGGCTCACCACAAAAGCAAGCAGGCCAATGCCTATCAATAAATACAGAACTTTCAAAGGTTTCATGGATTTCTATACGTGCCAGCGGCGCGCACTGCGTGTGAACTGCAGACACCAATAGGCTTGGGCACCAAGCGCGGCCGGAGGAAGAAGGTACCAAAGCACACCTCCCATGCTCAAAAACAATACGATAAAACAAAAATCACTGCGGACAACCCGTGCGTTAAATACAAACCGGTCCATATCCGTATCGTCATCCTTCTTCATTGATTCTTCTTCCGGCAACTGGGTGGAATGCGGCTTGGTCTTGTTCTGGTAGAGCTCTAAACCATAATTGATCGTACCACCTACTCCTGCCGCAATACCCGTCCACAACCACCAGTTCTGTCCTGTTGCCAAGGTTGCTCCCCACCCCAGGCAAATAAAGAAAACTGCGTGGACTGCCCAATCAACGAAGGTATCGAATCTCATTCCAAAATGGCTGCGCATGTTCTTGAGGCGGGCCACTTCACCGTCGCAATTATCAAGCACATAGCAACCTAACAATAAAAATGCACCGGTAATTAATGAAGTATAGCTTCCAAACAAGCAGGCCACTCCAGCGGCCACGCCAAATAGTAGAGATAACGCTGTAACCTGATTAGGCGTGATCGGTGTACGCATCAATAACGGTGTAACTCGACAGGAAAAATGCCGCACTAATGGCAGCCATGCCCTGGGTGTCTCCAGCCTGTGCTCAGGCGGGTTCTTAAAGGATTCAGAAGTGATATTACTATCCGGTTGGAATTGTTTGATATTTAAAAGGTCAATGGAAGGTCTTCCTTCGGCAAAAACCATCAAATTTTAAATTTAACAGCTCGGTCAAACCTTACTTTCAAGCCTCTCTTTTTGCAATGAAAAACTCCTGCCAAATACTGACTTCAGTCAATATTATTCGCACAGAATCATCATCAACCACTTATATATAAACATTTTCTTGCTATACAGAAAAATAATTGTAAGGCGGTTTATTTCAAGAACTTGAAGATACAGTAAGCTTTTATCTCAATCATCTCATTTCTGTAAGCATTTGAATTTTACAGAGAAAACCAATCTCGCCCAACACTTTTGTGGCACCTGAAAAAGCCGGTTTACCATTGACTTTCCCCCACCTATCCCCTATCTTTACATTAAACTTTCAGGAGTAAATCAATGCTCCTCTCCTTACAATTCCATCTTCCTTCCCTGAACTTGAAACAATGATTATATTGGGTCTTGATGCCTCCACACCTAAAGGAAGTGTTGCTCTTCTTGATGGCGAGTGCATAATTGCCGAATCTACCAGTTCTTCAACATTTGCTGACCAGTTTCTAGTGATGGTGGATGAAGTCCTTGCGGAAATAAAGGGTGGTTTGGAGAAAGTAGATGGGTTCTGCGTCACAACAGGTCCCGGTTCTTTTACCGGGCTTCGTGTCGGTGTCAGCCTGATCAAGGGCTTGGTGTTGGCTACCGAGAAGCCTTTTTGGGGAATCAACACACTGGAAGCGTATGCAAATATTGTTAAACCTGCTTCTCAACCGATTTGTCCTGTTCTGGATGCCAGGAAAAAAGAGGTTTACACCGCAAGGTTTAAATATACAGGGGAACTTTTATCCCGAGAGACTCCCGATCAGGCAGTTTCTCCCCAAGAGCTTTGTGACCTGACCCAGGAACCCACTATTTTTATAGGCGGTGGATTAGAGCCCTATGGAGAAACTCTTTCCTCTAAATTGGGAAACAGGTTTATCGATCAAGCCCAAATCAAAAACCAGACGGTTGCCGCCAGCGCGGCTCAAATAGCATTCAATCAATTCAGGGATAGCCCCTCTTTTGATTTGGACGCCTTGTCCATCCATTATGTAAGAAAATCAGAAGCAGAATTAAACCGCAACATATCTAATCAGGAGGTTGTAAAGCATGGACATTAATCCCGCTTTGCTTGAAAAAGTCAGCAAGGAAAACACAGAGTTTCGTGATCTTTATGAAGAGCACAACACCCTTAAACTAAAAGTTGAGGCTCTCAATAAAACGAAGCTCATCACTCCTGAACAGGAGCTCGAAAAGAAAAAACACCAAAAACAAAAACTGAGTCTCAAAGATCGCATGGAGAAAATTTTAAGTCTCTATGAAGAAACAACTAACTAATAATCCATCTCTGGCCCAAACGCGATAAACTCATGAGAGAAAAACTGATCGCTTTAATTGAGGAGAAAGGCGATCTTCCGCCACTCCCCGAGATCTTGATGAACCTGGAAAAAAAAATCAATGACCCTGACTGCGACATTATGGAAATCTCAGGTATCATTGAGTCTGAACCCGTCTTATCCGGTCGACTTCTCCAACTTGCAAACAGTGTCTTGTTTGGCGGAGGGAGGAACAATGTCGAAGACATGAATGATGCTGTCATGAGACTGGGTGTGAAGATGGTGATGGATTTGGCCTACACCGTGAAACTCCCCGGTCTCTTCAGTAAACCAAAAAGCTTCAACCAACTGCACTTCTGGACCCATTCACTGGGTGTCGCCTATCTCACGCGTTCGCTGGGTCATATAGTCAAAATACACCAGGAAGAAATTGAATTCGCTTACCTTTGTGGTTTGATGCACGATGTCGGGGTTCTCGTTTTTGATCACCTGATTCCCGAAAAATATAACGAGTTTCTCAAACAAATAAAATCATCTGACCTTACACTTGCAGAAAGCGAAGAAGGCACTTTCGGCATCACCCATGCTGAATTGGGAGCCAGGTTCATTGAAAAATGGTGGCCGGTTTCACCGGGGCTGGTGGAAGCCGTCCGCGCCCACCATGATGCACCGGGAGAAAAAGGCAACATAAAACATATTGCTCATCTGCTCGCTACTGCGAATCTGCTCGCAAACCAAAACGGGTTCGGCAATGGCATTGTCCCTGAGGATACAGCACCTCTCGAATATGGTGTTCTCGACAAGCTGAACCTGAATTCCGAAGAACTGGAAATCCTCATTGAGAACACTAAAGAAGGTCTGGAAGCCGCACAAGCAATCCTCAGGGGCAATTAATCACTTCAGCACCTTCGGCATATCCAACGTCTCATTTCCCTTTAAAGTTCCAATAAGAAGCTTGGATAAAAATCTCATAGACACTACTTTTTCAGCAGGAAAAATATCTCCGATCACACCTACCAGAGTTTCGGCAAGCACCCGATTGCTAGAAAGACTTTTCATCACACGGTTGCAAAAAGGCCGGTTATAAATCAACCATTGTAGAACCCTGCTCAATAAAAACTTACTGCCAAACTCTCGCTGTCGTTTTTGATCATAAACCGAGAGAAAATTATTGGAAAAATCTGTGCTTTTAAATCCAGCATGAATCACCTCACCTGCTAACTGAGAACTTCTTAACGAGAGATATATACCTTCCCCCGTAAACGGGTCTATAAAACCCGTTGCATCTCCAACAAGAATCAACCCGCCGCAGGGAACAGGTTTCACCGAAAAAGCCAGGGACTCCACAGAACGCACAGGTTCGACCTGCTCCCCACTCTGCAACATTTTAATACGACGGCGGTTTTGCATCAGCACGCGGTGATAAAAAGCTTCCGGCTTTTCTTTTTTCATACCAGTAAGAGCAGAACCCTCCACCACCAGCACCACATTCGCCCGCCCATTTCCTACAGATGAGATTCCTGTATAACCCGGTCGGCTTACGTGCATATAGCAATAGTCTTCCGGCAAACGCACACCCTGCCAATGCGCAGAAAAGGCGATTTTAGAACTGCCTTTGGGTTCCCGCTTCAAACTAAGTTTCCTCAGAGAAACCGCATTGCGTCCCCCGGCATCTACAACCAGTTTACAGTTTATAGAAAAAGAAGATTTTGTTTCATCCCAACCTTGAATCCCGGCAACGCAACCCTCATTGAAAATAAAATCTGTCACTTTATGTTGTTCAAAAACTTTCACGCCGGCACTCTGAACCTGCTTTAAAAATAACGCGTCAAGTTTATAACGCGGCACCGACAAACTGGTCGGACGCAATCCGCCTCCTGTCGCAACAGGATAATCAATCCTCAGCTCCTCGCTTTCATAAGAAGAGATCGCCACACCTCTAAGACGTTTTGGTGTCAAAGCTTCAATAGCATTAAGCACACCCAACTGTTTAAGAATCGGGTCGGCACCCGGACTGATAAACTCTCCACACACCTTGTCACGAGGGAATTTAGCCTGATCACAAAGTGCAACATTGTAGCCACGATGATTAAGATCCAGCGCCATAGCGCACCCTGCTGGCCCACCGCCTATGACAACAATATCGAAGGAATTCATGTTTTGCGTCCTAACACAGCGATGCGGTAGGGGAAGTGGCGGTGGATTTCATGAGGTTCTATCTCCGCCTGTCGAGCCAGTTCACGAAACTCTTTCGGTGTGAAGGCATTCATCACCGAAACCGGCGCGTCATAACGAGTCAAACGGTTGCGGGTGAAAATTCGAGTCAAAATAAAAATCACAGCATGCGCTATCCGGCTTCGGTGCAAATCATTAACCACCATACCCAATCGCCCGACCTTATAAATGGCACTCAAAATCGCTACCGCCTTCTCCCAACTGAAATGATGCAGGGATAAAGAGTTGACCGACAAATCGAAGCTGTCTTCCTGAAATGGCAGTGAAAGAATATCGCATTGCACCAACTGAATCTCAGGATAAGAGGCAACCTCTTCCTGAGCCAGTTTCAGCATCTTGGCATTGATATCAATGGCAGTTATATGGATAGGCACCCCAATCCGGCGCGCCAGATTGACGAGTGCTACCGGCTGGTCAGCAGATCCTGTGGCCGCATCCAGCACTCTGAACGGGCGATTGGCTTTATGGGATTTCAAGAAAGGTTGCACATGACGAAGCAGAACCCGGTATCCACTCAAGTAGCGGTTGACAGTAGCAAC
>JAJDBI010000056.1 GCA_029261435.1 Nitrospinaceae bacterium | reverse complement strand
TATGACAATGAAAGTGGTCAATGTTCGGGATGCGTTCGAGTTCAGCCCCGAAAAGATGAAAAAAGTCAGCCTGTTTGACACGGATAATTTCTTTTGTGATATATACTGTCTCGAGCCCGGTCAATTTCAGAAAGTCCACTCGCATGAGGGGTCTGACAAGGTTTATTATGTTCTTGAAGGGCAAGGCAAAGTGACCGTAGGCACGGAAGAGAAAGTGCTTTCGCAAAATGAAATGACGATGGCTCCATCGGGTGAGGATCATGGTGTTGTGAATCACACAGATGATAAACTGGTCATGCTGGTGTTCATGGCACCGAAACCGGCGTAATGCTATAACTGCTAAAACTATCAGGCGTTAATTGAAATGATATATCTGGTTTTTCCGACATCCTGGCATCCTTCACAACCTTATCTAAGCTTGCCCAGTCTGAAGGCGTTTCTCAATATGCATGGGATTAACGATGTTGTTCAGCGTGATCTGGCGATTGAGTTACTCAATGACCTGTGTACTTGGGAGAAAACCAAGCCGCTCTACGAACGCATCATCCGCGAGTTGAACGAGATGAGTGCCAAGCCTCGTCTAACGCAGGAAGAAGCTGAAAAATTCAACAAACTCCGCGAAGCGGAAGAGATTGTCATGGCCCTGAAAGATCAGATTGACTCTGCCGTGGCCTCGCAACGCAGTCAAGAATTCTATGAGATCGAGCAGTACATGGAAAATCTCAAGATCATGGATGTTTGGCTGGACAATATTCTTGCACCTTATTATCCATCGCAATTGACAGTTATTGGCAGTCAGATGCGGTTTTCCCCATACTCATCGCAAGAGGTGATTGACTCATTCACTCACCCGGAAGAAAATTTCTTTTATGATCTCTATCAGCAATGGTATCTGCCGGGAATTCTTGCAGAGGACATCGACATTCTCGGAATCTCCATCACTTCGGTGGAACAAATTATTTCAGGTCTGACCCTGGCCTATCTGGTCAAACAGCATCGCCCCGAAATCCATATCACTATCGGTGGAAGCGTGTTCACCAAACTGGTGGATCGTCTGGAGAGTCAAGGATCGCACCTTTTCGACTTTGTAGATAGCTTTGTTGTGCATGAGGGCGAGACACCACTTCTCCGATTGGTAGAGCAACTTCGCAGTGACGGTGATCTCAGTAAGGTTCCCAACCTGATATACAAACTGGATGGTGAGGTTAAAGTGAACCGGCCGTTTGCCAAGGAAGAACTGAATGCCCTGCCAACACCAGATTTTGATGGATTGCCCTTAGACCTATATCTTTCGCCAGAACGGGTGTTACCGGTGATGGGTTCTCGCGGTTGTTACTGGGAGCAATGCGCGTTTTGTTCCATACCCTTCGATCACATGACTTTTCATGTGCGGTACGCTGAGAATGTGGTGAATGATTTTAAAACGTTGCAGGAAAAATATAATTGTAATCATTTTTTCTTCACTGATGAAGCTTTGCCGATCAATTTTCTCAGAACCTTTGCCGCCAAAATTATCGAGCAAAAGGTGGACGTGCAGTGGACTGGGGAACTCAAGTTCGAGAAGAGCCTGCTCAAAGACGATCGTATGGACCTGTTATATAAATCCGGTTGTCGCAAACTGATTTTTGGACTGGAGTCCTACAATCAGCGCGTTTTGGATTCCATGAAAAAAGGTGTTGAACTGAGTTGGGTGGATGAAACCGCAGAACGATGCATGAAGTTAGGCATCGCCATGCATTTTTACCTGATTTGCGGATTCCCAACCGAAACCCGCGAAGAGGTGATGGACTCGATCAATTTTGTACTTGATAACCAGCGTTTGCTGGACTCCCCTGGCTTTTCAGCCATCCTCTCTCAGTTTGATTTGGAACGGGGTGCTCCAATAGAAAATAATCCGATGGAATGGGGCATTACAAAACTGTACACCCCACCAGAGCATGACTTGAGCCTGGGCTATTCTTATGAAACTTCGATAGGAATGAATGCCGAGGAAATCAACGAGTTGTATCAGCAGTTGATCGAAAAACTGGGCCGAGAAGTGATGACCTTCCCGCACAACTACTCGCTTTCAGATGGTCTTCTCTATCTCGCTCACCACCAACGCCATTCCCTGACAGAACGACTAGGTACATTAGCGTGATACGGGGTTCCTTAACTAAGGTGTGACCCCCTGGCAGTTAATAATACCCTGATTCTTTGAGTTCTTTATCCGCACTTTCTTGATTTGTGTCCGAGCTTGATTGAGTTTCCGGTCCTGTTGTGCACCCGGTGCTCATAGCTGAAACCATGGTGGTAACAAAAAGCAATATGGTAATTTTTTTTAATTGATTCATAAAAATCTCCTAGAGTTTGAAGAATACTATTATTAATGTTATCGCTCCTGCCAGGAGCGCCTTAAGGATGAGCCTGATTATTTTTTAATTCCAACCGCGCATCTTTGAAAATTCCGAAGGAAGATTGCAGGATCAGTACGGCGATGATAACTCCGACAGCCAGATCGGGCCAGTGCGAATTTGTCCAGGCCACTCCGCCAGCGGCTGCTAAAACTCCTAGGTTCGCCAACACATCGTTACGTGAACATAACCATGCCGAGCGCATATTGACATCATCATCTTTGAAGCGTAGAAGCAAATAAGCGCAGAAGAGGTTGGTGAGCAGTGCTAAAGAACCTGCAATGCCCATAGCTGATGCCACTGGAACTACCTGATGGGAAACCCGGTAGATAGCTGAACCCAATATACTGAATGCGAAAAGGCTCATGATGGTTGCCTTGAGTATCCCTGACCGAGTTCTCCAGATGGGGGCGAGTTGTATTACGAAAAGGGAAAACCCGTATATTGCCGCATCGCCGAGCATATCGAGAGCATCGGCCATTAAGGCATTGGACTGCGCCAGCCACCCTGCAATGCCTTCGACAAAAAACATGATGAGGTTGAGAACCAGAACAATCCATAGGATTTTTCGCTTGGGGCCATGCGGGGAAGCCAGATCTTTTTCTAATTCACAACACGCACCGCTCATATCAGGCTCTTTTCCAGAATCGAGTGATGACCAGTGACACCAGATAAAAGGCTCCGGCTACGAGAATGATGGTGGGACCGGGTGGGAGATCGGGCTGATAAGACAACGCCAGTCCTCCCGTGGTGAAGAAGACTCCAAGTACGGTTGCTAATAGCATCATTAAATTCAATGAGCGGACATATTGACCAGAGACGGCCGCCGGAAGTGTCAGTAATGCGATGACCAGAATCAGTCCGACAATCTGAATCAATATCACAACGGTCAAGGCAACGAGAGAAAGAAAGAGCAAATAAAATCTCTCAACAGGAATGCCGCGCAGCCGGGCAAACTCTTCATCGAACGATAGAGCTAGAAACTGTTTATAGAATAGAAAAACAATGAGCAGGATCAGGATGTCCAATCCAGCAATCCAGAGCAGGTCATCTGAGGAAATCATCAAAATATTACCGAAGAGAAAACTCATGAGGTCGACACTGTAGCCGGGTGTTTGTGAGATAAATAATATCCCCACGGCCATTCCTCCAGCCCATAGCGCGCCAATGACGGTATCTTCCTGCTGTTGCATTTTAAGGCTCACCCAACCAAGAATAACGGCAAAAACCAGAGCTGCAACCAGAGCTCCCTCGATGGGGGGTCGTCCCAGGTAGTAGGCGATACCCATTCCACCTAACACTGAATGGGCGATACCACCAGCGAGATAGCCGATGCGTTTTACGACGACATAAGAACCCACGACACCACAGGCTACGCTGGCAAGAACGCCACCAATGATGGCGTTCTGCATAAACGCCTGGGTAGAAATTGCATCGATAAAACTACTCATGGTTATTTTTTTTCATCCTCATGGTGATGGTGCACCATATGCATATGTGCTCCGTACATATTCTCAATCGTTTCACCCGTAAGTTCTGAAGTGGGGTGGCAAATGAGGGTGCGGTTGATACAGGCTACCCGATCAATGTATTGCGAAATGAAACCTATGTCATGGGTCACCACGATGATGGTGATTCGTTCATTTAATTGTTTTAGAAGGTCGAAGATATCCTTTTCAACTTTCATATCAACATTGGCGGTGGGTTCGTCCAGGATCATGATTTGCGGTTCGCAGGTGAGAGCTCTTGCAATCAGAACCCTTTGCAGTTGTCCGCCAGAAAGAGAGCCGATCACTCTTTTACGTAGGTCGAGAATTTCAACATCGTTCATGGCTTTTTCGGAGGCACGTTTATCAGCCTTATTGAAAAAACCAATACTGGATGTTTTCCCCAGTCGGCCCATCAAAACGGTCTCTTCCACACTGATGGGAAAGTCTCTGGAAAACGAAGCAAACTGAGGCATATAGCCGATTTCCTGTACGGATTGGGAAGGGGGATTACCGAGAACCTTGACGGAACCTTTATCGGGAGTTAAAACCCCCATGATGATTTTCAGCAGGGTTGTTTTGCCGCTACCGTTTGGGCCGACCATCCCGATGAATTCGTTATGTTGGATATCGATTTCGATATTTTCAAGTATTTTGGGTCCGCCATAACTGAAGTCGAGATCTTTTATTTTGATGACTGAGTCGGTGCTCACTTCAAGGCTCCAGAAATGGCTGTTGCTGTTCGGCGCATATTTTTTAGGTAATCTTCTGCCAGAGGGTCCATTTCACGGACTGTGGCTCCAATCATTTTTGCAATATTCTCTGCAATAGAAAGACTGAATTGTTTCTGTACAAATATTACCTTAATGCCAAGCCTTTTACCCTCTTCAATTGTCCTTTGCAAAGTCCGGGCTCCGGGCTCTTTGCCCTCACGTTCAATAGCAATCTGTTCCAGGTCATAATCTTCGGCAAAATAGGACCATGCCGGATGAAAAACCATAAAGCGGCGATTATCACTCCTGGCAAGAATGGCACGAATATCCTTATCCAGCATGTTCAGGTCGTTGAAAAATGCATGAAGATTTGCCTCAAAGTATTTTTCCTTTTCTGGCTTGGCGTGGGTCAGCGTGTCTTTGATTTTTTGTGCGATGACCTTGACCTTTGTCGGACTGGTCCAGATATGCGGGTCTCCGGTGTCATGGGGATGATGCGAGTCATGCTCATGAACAGTGCGAACTTTTTCATGCAAAGGGAAGATTTGCAGGTTCGGGTGGATAGTCCGAATCCTGTCAATCCAGATAGTTTCAAAAGGCACACCGATACTAAAATACAATTTTGCCTGTGAGAGAAGGCTCATTTTTTTCGGATTTGGATTGAAAGTCGCCGGACTTTCACCAGACTTCACCATGACCTCCACCTTCACCTGCTCCCCACCAATAAGTTCAACAAAATACTTTTGTGGCACGATACTGACAAATACCGGGATGGGTTCGGCCAGGACTTTATCTGGGTAATATAATAGTGGTATCAGGGCAATTAGAAATGTACCCGTTTTAAGAAAATGGTTCATTTATCCTTAAAGGCCTCTCACAGCCAGAAGTAAAATTAGAGATATAATAAACTGGATCACAAATGGAAAGCTTCCAGTATAAAGCATTTCCACAACGATGACCCGTTATATTGTCGAGAGGACTTTTTCTGAATAGCTATGACTTGCTTAAAAAACTACCCCAGTTGAAGTGGTTCCTCCAGTGAGGGGCTGGTATCAAGAATTACCTGACTCTACTCACAGCTGAAACAGTCTTCATGATCGTTATGTAAATCAAACTCATGACTATGCAGGACAGAACTGAATCCAAGCAGAATACCCAAGGTCAGTATGAGAAAACAAGCTGTGAATGTTTTACGAGTTTTCACTCGAAAAGCATGGGTTGATAACCAATGCTAAAATACGCAAGCTATACTAAGATGTCAAAAATTTGAATTAGGTTCGAATAACTAAATCAACCAGAGTAAACCAAACGGCAGGGCGAATAAGGAAAGACCTACTACAATATTAACAATCTGCAATAGAAAGAGATTGTCGGTGATAGGGGCTATCATGACTTCTGTCCCAACCCGGCGAACAGCATGCTCGATATCTGCAGAGGTTATTTCTTCTTTATCATTTTTGTGAAGTTCTTCCACTACCTCATCGAGGAAAAAAAAGCGCAGTACTTTGAGAATAACTCCAAACAATATGCTGGAAGCAAAACCTGTTATTCCTTCCCGCTGTTTCAGCCTCTGGCGTAAATCATCGCCGATCTGATCATATTTTTGCGCCAGTTCATGTTTGGGGATGTTTTTCTGGAACTTCGGAAAACGTCCAATCACCTCACGAGTTAACCAGTCGAGCAATTCCTGAAGCCCCGATAACGCTTCGCGCATTTTTTTGCTTAGCAGGTGGAGACTGCAGGAGATCCATCCGTGTAATAAACCAAAACCCAGATAACCCGCTCCGACTAAAAGCAGAATTGCTCCCTCCAGCCAAACATTCCAGTCGGCAGTATCGAGCACTTGGGAATTGAACACATAGGTTGCAAGAGAGCCTGATATAAAACCTGAAAGGCCGAACAGGAAAAGTTTTTTAAAGGTTCCAACGAGAAGGTCTTTGAAAAAACTGATCCAGAAATCGAGGATTTGTTGCTTGTTCATTGCGGACTTGTACTTTTGTCAACGTTAATAGAAAGTATCAGGTCTCCGCGTTTATCATTCAGGACTTTTCCTTTTTCCTTTATGCGTAATTTTCCTCCTGAAGGAAATTTGGGTGGTATGCGAACCATTAGTTGCTCCGTTTTCCCACTGACCTGATAGGAAATTTTTTTGCGGGTTCCATTAAGTGCTTCCAATGGAGGGATGGAAAGATAAAAATCCATATCCAAGGAGACTTCCTTTTTTCCAAACATGCCTTTAATACCGTTCATCACAGAGCTTTCGGGTTTCGGGGGAATTGTCTGTCCCGACTGACCCTGCTTTTGCTGGTTCATTTTGTGGAGAGCATATAAGGAGGACCCGACAACTTGAGCAATCTTTAGACCCATGCCAATTTTGCCGATTGGGCCGGGTACAAATCTGAGGATTTTTCCGAGTCCACCAACGGCACCACCGAAAAACAGGGATTGAAAAAACGGATTTCCGGAACGGAAGCCTGATCGGTTGAACTCCTTATTGAGTTCTTCGAAAATTTCACGGGAATTTTCTCCACGAAACATGCTGGCAAAAATATCTTCCTGGGAATAGTGGAAGTCAGAAGACCCCGTAGTACGCCCGGAAAGATGATCGCTTCGAAACCGGTCATACTCTTTTTTCTTTAATGGATCGCTCAACACTCCGTAGGCTTCTGTAACGTCTTTGAACCTTTCTTCACTTTGAGGATCATTGGGATTGTGGTCAGGGTGTAGCTCAAGAGCCAGCTTGCGAAATGACTTTTTGATCTCTTCCTCGGTGGAGGAATCGTGAGAAACGTTCAAGATTGCGTAATAGTCTTTAAACTCTTTAGGTCGACGGGCCATGGTTGGTTGTTTTACATTCCCAGTTTCTGAGGGTAGGTTGCTTCTGCGACTTCGGGGCCTTCCAGTTTTGTTTTAAGCTTCAATGTGGATATCTGATAGGTCTCATCGGAATGCAGGCGTTGCTTCAAGTTCTCAAAATGAACTTTTATTGATTTGACGGGAACATCTTCCGTTACATTCTGTGGAGCGATTATAAAATTCTTTACAGCTAAAACATCTCTATATTTACGTTTCATATTCATTTTATAAGCCAGATAGCCGGGTAAAACCTCTGCCCCTGCATAAGGGGTTTCGTTCAAAACCTTGTAGTGCTCAGGAATATAAACATTCGCAAAATAGTCTGCCCCGAGGGAGTGATGAACCGTAGTTCTGACCTTTAAAATTCGCAGGCTCCCCTCTGTTGGAACCATGCTCATTTGTACCCAATAGGAACGATCGTGGAAGTTCAGGTTCTCAAGAAATACGATTCCATAAAGGGCGTTAAATTTGAATTGTAAAAAGATGCCTAAAAATACCCAGCCAAAAACTTTCCAGAATTTTCTCACAGCATTAAACCTTTTATTATTTTTAGAAAAGCTGAAATAGTGTCATAAATAAACTCATGAAAAATGATTATCCGTAAATAACTGTGTAAAAGCAACCACACCCACAATTTGTTCGGCATTCGCTTGTTTTTCTTGCTTGAAAATAACGGTTTAGGGAAATGTTTGTCTGCGGAATACAGATTTACTTAATTGTGACAAACTATTTGTCCAGAAGTGTTGACATAATTAAATCTTAAATGTTAGAAAACTCAATCGATATAAAGAATGAACCTTTAGAATTACAGAGAAAATTTTTTGACTATGTTTTCATGGCAAGCTTATGGATTGTCATGCAACATTGAAAATGAATTTTGGTCAAAACCAATAATGAATACTACGGAGCTTTATAGATGAAAACTTTGTCCATCCAGCAAAAAGTTTATGGTGCAATTGCATTATTGTCACTTCTCGTGGTGCTTTCTGGAATGGTTATAGATCATTATTCAGAGGTAATTGCAGAGGATGTACAAATAGTTGATGCTTTGGGCCGGCAAAGAATGTTGACTCAGGCTATGGGAAAGGCGGCATTTGGTTTCGCCATGTCTCGAGGACGACTGAAAACTATAGAGGATCAAACAAAATCTCTGGATTCTTATATCACTAAAATGCGCGGGACTTATACCAAGTCTGTTGTTAAGGTTGCCAAGGACGTCAAACTACCCATAAGCATGGATCCAGCCGGTGAACCACATCCTGCCGTCCCTTTTCCCGCAACTTTTGCCCGTGTAGTGAATGAAAAGTTTGGGGAAGGAAACGACATGTCTGTCGATATTATTTCAGAAAATCCGGTGAACCCGATGCAGTCTTTAAAGACCGATATGGATCGTGCTGCGAATGATTATTTGAAAAATAACCCCAATAAAATCTTCACAAAAACTTTCGAGGAGAATGGCAAGTTGTTTGTTGGTATGTATACCGCAGATGTTGCTACTGTTTCTGCTTGTGCGAGTTGCCACACTCAGCTGATGGGAACTCCATTCAAGGTCGGAGATATGTTGGGCGTTCGTTTCTATAAAACTGTGTTTTCCGATGATATTGCCGTGGGGAAGGCAGAGTTAAATGCGCAGCTGGATGAATATGAAACTGCTAGTAAAATATTCACTCAGACATTACAGGCTGCTAAGACTGGAGGAGAATTTCCTGCTGACTTATCTATGAAGTCAATGAAGTCCATGGAGCTGATTGATGACCCTGAAATACAAAAAATGATTTCACAGATTGAGGTCAAGTTTGCAGAGTTTTCTCAGTCCGTTCGAGACATGGTTGATTCAGAAATCAATTCTAACCAATACAGAAAATCCCAGGTAAATATTTTAAACCAGTCTAATCAGCTTCGCGGGTTGAGTAATGATCTTGTACATATTTACGAACATGATGTTGCAGATGAAAATCGGCATAATATGGATCTGGCCAATACCGGTTCCGGCATCCTCGCGTTGATCATTCAGATAGGCATCGCCTTGTTTCTGACCCGAGTAGTTATCAGGCCTATTCAGAAAACTTCAGCTGTGTTGAGTCATACAGCGCAGGGAGATTTGAATCAAGAGAGGCTTCCCGTGAACTCTAACGACGAGGTGGGTATCTTAAGCCAGTCTTGCAATACTCTAATGGATGGCTTGCAAAACTTTATCCGGTATTCAGAAGAAATTTTAGCTGGGAAAAACAGCCAGACCGAGTTTGGCTTGAAAGGGGAGTTTGAAGGTTCCCTGGAGAGAATGATGAATCAGGCTGAAGAAAAGAAAAAATCCGAAGAGATGGCAGGTAAACTTGCCAGCGAAACACAGGATAGAGAGCGGCGAGAAGCACTTGAACTACAGGAGAGACAGGAACGAGAGACACGAGAAGCTCTGGAAAGGCAGGAAGAAGAAAGGAAAGCGGCTAATGAGCTCCAGGCTAAGGTTGATAACATGCTCGAAGTTGTAAATTGTGCTGCTCAGGGAGACCTTACAAGAAGTGTTTCGGTTAAAGGGGATGATGCCATAGGACAGATGGGGGAAGGGCTCAGTGCATTTTTCGCAGACTTAAGGAAAAGTATTTCTGATATATCTGAGACAGCGCAAACGCTGGGAGTTTCATCTGAAGAACTATCTACGGTCAGTCAGCAAATGGCAGGCAATGCTGAAGAAACCTCAGCTCAAGCTAACGTGGTTTCTGCAGCATCAGAAGAGATCAGTAGAAACGTGCAAACTGTGGCAACAGGGACTGAAGAAATGAGCGCGAGTATCAAGGAGATATCGCATAATGCTCAGGAGGCTGCCCGAGTGGCGGCCTCCGCCGTTCAAGTTGCTCAGACCACTAATGAAACTGTCAGTAAGCTGGGTGAGAGTAGCGCGGAGATTGGCGAAGTAGTCAAGGTGATCAATTCGATTGCCGAGCAAACCAACCTGCTGGCGTTGAACGCCACTATCGAGGCGGCTCGTGCAGGAGAGGCGGGAAAAGGTTTCGCTGTTGTAGCCAATGAAGTCAAAGAACTTGCCAACCAGACTGCAAAAGCCACCGATGAAATTGGAGGTAAAATACAAGCCATCCAAACTGACACTAATAGTGCAGTTGAAGCCATTGGTGAAATTAGTGAAGTGATCAATAAGATTAATGACATTTCTAATACCATTGCAAGTGCGGTTGAAGAGCAAACTGCGACAACAGCTGAAATTGGTCGGAATGTCAACGATGCGGCCAAAGGGAGCGCTGAGATCAACCAGAATATTGTAGGTGTGGCTCAGGCGGCTGAGGACACCTCTGGAGGAGTCAGTCAGACCCAGGAATCAGCTGAGAAATTATTGGCGATGGCCAATGACCTGAAAAGGCTGGTCGGCCAGTTTAAATATTAAGGAGTATGCTGAGGATTTGCCAGAGGCTTTGAAATGGCCTGAAGAGATTGGTTATGATATGGATTTATTGACACCCTCCTGATTAATCCTGTAGGTTCTTGTTATGTATATGTTAAATAGCTAATCTGGTTATTTATTCTTTACCCTTCCTCCTATGTGTAGTAGTTTTGTTCTTATAATATTACATTTACCGCCATTATGATTTTTGAGTGTTTTTTTTGAACTGTTATTTTTGCAATGCTTTTAGTTTGCAATTTAAATTGGTTCGAACGAAATAAACTTTAAGTCGGGGGGAGACTGACAATGAAAGAAGATATTCTAAAGCAACATCTGGGGAAAATAATGTTCTCCATTGTAGGTATTCTAGCGA
>JAJDBI010000055.1 GCA_029261435.1 Nitrospinaceae bacterium | reverse complement strand
CAAGTGAAGTTTCTTGGAGGAGGGGTCATTCCTGCACCCATCATGCCCAAACCATCTCCTGAGCCATGACACATTGTGCAACTGGGTTGTGCATCCAACTGAAACAGCAGACGTCCTTTTTCAATATTGTCAGAGGAGTTTTCCAAGGGGTTGGTCGCATTATATAAGGACTCAGGAGCTTTAGCAGTAGACCTAGGTTGTGGACATTGAGCCTCTCCCTCTAATCCGGGACCACTGCCTCCATGGTGCATCATCCCATGTCTCGAACCTCTATGACGCCCCTTTCCACCACGCTCGCAACCCATATGATTTTCACCCTGCTCGCAGCCACCACGGCGAGCAAGAACAATCGTCTCTTTATACTCAAAACTGAAAAACCCTGTACTATCAACTGGAAACGTGGAACCCCCAGCATATACCGGAATGGCAAAAACCAGCAGGACACCTGGAACAACGAAAAGCAATCTCGAAATTAAATTGAGTTGGTTTAACAAAAAGTTTTTCATAATTGAAAACCTCAAAATATGTTCCTGGAGTTGAGCTACCACGTATTATCTGCAACCCTTTGACCGCAAAAACTCAAGCGATGAAATTCTGTTCACTTTCCAAATGAACGGACATACAAAATCAAATGCCAGGCCTCTTCTTCAGTCACCACCGATGGCACAAACTTAGCCATGGCAGTTCCCACACTGCCGTTTTTCAAAATCCATAGCAGCTCCCCATCTTTCCGGGCGGCTTGCCAAACTTTGTCAGTAAAATTTCGCGGGAGTTTCCCTACCAATCCGGGGATATCACTATACCCCCTGCCATCTATCCCGTGGCAGGTCATACAAAATGCCTTGCCGTGAAAAAGAGCTTTGCCTTTTTCAATATTTTCCTGAGTGGAAGGAAAAGGGTTGACCCACGATCGTGCTTCTTCAATCTGATCGGGAGGAACCCTGGGATTCAGAATTTCTGAATCCGTTGCTGCGCTCGCCACAGGTAACAAGCAGAGGAACAAGGCACAAAAGAGTCCCGGTCCCATCTTGTTCTTAAACATGCTCCAGCTCCTTAAATTAATTCTATATTCATTAAAACACAGGGGGAACAGATCACCATTCCCCCTGTGCACGGTTTGTTTATTTAGTCCGAAAAACATGACCGACTGATGTGGGCACTGTCACCGTTCCATCTGGAATAACCTGGTCTTTACCCCAGAGGTGAAAAATCACGCCATCTGTTTTGGCTGCCGCTTCCGCAAGTGCTTTCACTTCTTTCGGATCTTCAATATCAAGAATGGCCACTCGACCCGTATCTATCTCGACTTGATGATCATGAAATGTCCGGTTCCACTGGATCAAAGGCACATTCTTTCTCGCAAGATCTTTGGCTATAAAATATTCGACGGCAACAAGCCTTGCATCCGGGGCAGTAGTCTCAAACAACATGCATTGAAGAATTTCACCATCCTGAATTCCCTTACAATAATGGTGGTAAGGACCACCCACCGTACCATCTGCCATCATATGTGGTGCCTGAACGTGAATCGTGTAGCCATCTGCCGGACCATTACCACCACTTATGGCCGGGGTTGCCAGAAGACCTGAACCCACCAGACTCAAGACACTCATCATTAAAATTGTTCTAACTGTTTTTTTCATTGCTACCTCCTAATAGGTAATGAAAAGGATTAAAAAAACTGAACTTCATTTATGAATCAATAACACTCGCACCAAAAAGTTTCATCACGCTTCTATTTAAACAACCTGAGGCAAGTTGACCTATTTCTAAACCTCAAGATTGGTTATTTTTTTCCCAACGTTCCAGAGATGCCAACCCGAATATCCCTGCAACCCACAAACCTGCTATGAATAACCAGGGAGAAAATCCGGTGATATCTACAAAAGTCACTTTCCCAAAGTTTCCCACACTCAAAATATGAGACTCTATCCAGGGATAAGCTTCAGCAAATAAACCGGCACCCACAATCATTCCCAACACTCCTGCAATTGCGTGACGGGAACCTTCACCCATGGCAGCAACTGCGGTACCGGGGCAATACCCCAATACCGCCATCCCCACTCCAAAAATGAGCCCACCCAAGGCGTTCCCCAAGAGCGCCGTGGTCTTTACATGCAGAGCTATATCAAAACCTAAAGCCCGCATGCCATATATACCCACGCTACCCACCATCACTGCCATCAGCATGACCTTAAGCACAGTAAAGTCTTTCAACATGAATTGCCCTACAATCACGTCGTACCGGGTCACACCACCTTTTTGCAGTAAGAAACCAAATAAAAACCCTGCAATTCCCCCCATCAAAATGGTAGTTGGATTTGCAAAAAAAATTTCAAACATTACTTTTTCCTCCCTTGCCATACAGCAACCAGGCCGTAACAATTCCAGCAACAAACAGGCAAAGAAAAAATATCCAGGAAGATACTGCCAACTGTAGACTACCAGAAACTCCATGCCCGGAAGTGCAACCTCCCGCCAAACGCGCCCCAAACATCACAACAATCCCTGCCAAAAATGCTCCTGCAAAACGAACGCCCTTTGAAGGACCAAACCGTACTTTCCAGATATCTGGAACGGTTTCACGCAAGTATGTGGATGATAACCATGACGCACAAAACGCTCCCAGAACCAACATTACCACTAATGCAAACTGCCATTCGAATACAGGGTAGGGTCCTTCCAAAGTTCCAAGGTATTTTACAAAATAGGCATTTGACCTAATATGGTCCTCAGACACCAATCCTTCAACCATTCCCGCAGTTCGAACAAAGGTTGTGGAAACCCCCAAGGCCTTATTCATCAAAGCAAAAGTAACCCATGAGAGCAAACCAATTCCGGTTCCTACTACATAGGGCGACCATCGAGCTTTTTTAAGCATTGAGATCATTTTCTTTTCCATTTCCTTGTTTTTTTTTCAGCCACTGGTCAATGAGGTAAAAATTCCGGGATTTGTGCATCCAGTTTTCTTCTCATCTCAGAGGATAAACTTTTGATCTTGCTCTGGCCTGGATTCAGCCCCATATTCTGTTCTTTAATCTTCTTCCAGTATCGGCGACTCAGCTCCTGACTGGAAAGTATTTTTTTCAGTTTCTTCTTTGCATTGTAGATACGCACTTCATAAAACATTTTCCACCTCCTTGCTGACAGGTTCAAAAAGCAAACTGGCTTCCCTTTTCTTTTTCACTGATCCGGCTCAAAATCTTCACAATCAATTCAAACTCCAGCGATTTATTCAAAACAAAGTCTGCTCCTGCCATTTTTAATTGAGCCTCAATATCTTCATAAGGCTGTTCCGTCAAAATAATCAGGATGGGTTTGTTTTTTGAAAATTCCAGATCCCTCATGACATTCATCGCTGTTCCATCTGCGAGATACAGGTCTATCACCAGCACATCGGGTTGAAAACGGCGAACTGCCAAAGCAATCTCTTCCAGACGGGTCCATGTTGCAACGACATTCACTTCGTGGATGCATTCGACTAGACCATGCAAACGCCCCAGCACACCTTTAGAGTCTTCAACTGACAGCAAAACTTTCATCAGACTTATCTCCTTAACCTCTTTCATTAAGGTAAGTATGGGTGACAAGCTAAAAAGATAATATCGTTTGGCTTGGGGTTTTAGGGGTCATACAACAAGGGTTTGGCTTGTCGTCGAATTACGACAAGGAGAAGACAGGGTGGTGGGAGTCTACTCTACAAGCTTGTTTTTAAGCGCGTAATGGATGAGTTCGGCATTGGACTTGAGGTTCATTTTTTCCAGGATGCGCGACCGGTGGGTGCTCACAGTGGTGACACCTACCGAAAGCTCTTCGGCAATATCCTTCAGAGATTTACCTGAGGCGATCGAGCAAAAAACCTGAAACTCTCTGGGGGAAAGGGTTTCATGCGGAGACTTTTCGGAGTCCCTGCCCAATTCGTCGACCAGTCTTTCGGCCATTTCCGGGCTGATGAATTTTCCACCGCTGGCAACTTTGCGGATCGCCTGCACAAGTTGGTCGGGGGCACCCGCTTTGGTCAAATATGCCGAAGCTCCAGCTT
>JAJDBI010000054.1 GCA_029261435.1 Nitrospinaceae bacterium | reverse complement strand
TGGATCAGGGGATACATCAACTCGTGAATGGAAACCGGCAGGTTCTTGGCGAGACGTTTTTGAAAGTCATCGCGTTCCAGCATTCGGGCAACGGTGTAATGCGCTGCCAGTTCGATCATGTTCACCGAGGTAAACTTATTCATCCATTCGCTGTTATAAGCGACCGTGGTTTTTTCAGGATCAAGTATCTTATAAACCTGTGCGAGATAGGTCTTCGCGTTTTCTTGAACTTCCTGAGGCGTCAGGTTTTTGCGGGTTTCGGAGCGACCCGTAGGGTCTCCGATCATTCCAGTAAAGTCACCGATCAAGAAAATGACTTCATGGCCCAGTTCCTGAAACTGTCGCATTTTATGCAGAAGGACTGTATGCCCGAGATGCAGGTCGGGTGCCGTAGGGTCAAACCCGGCTTTCACCTTAAGGGGTTTTCCAGTGTCCAGCAGCTTGGCCAGGTCTTTTTCGTCAATAACCTCCGAGGTGCCTCTGCGGATGGTTTTAAGCTGTTCGTCAACAGGGATCATATTTTTTATGGAAGAAAATCCAGTCTAAAAAGTTATTGTTAAACTAAGAGCAGGAAGCTAACATACCGCAAATGAATCTGCAACTGCAGGGAAGATTGCGTTAAAACCAGTTTATCTTACATTAAAAAATGGAAAACGAAGACTCTCAATCAACAGAGACCCTTGACTTGGGGACTCGGAAGTTCACACAGGCCGGTTATGGGTTTTTGGGTTTGAATTTGGCTTATCTTGTTATCGCCATGATTTTTATCCCTCCCTTTAACCTGGGGTTGTCTGCGGTTCTTTCTCTGGCTGCTTTTCTTCTTCTTTTAGGTGTGTTGACTTATTATCTCTTGAAGGGAAAGAAAAGGCTGGCTCAGACTCTGGCTGTTATTTACGGTGCCCGGTCCATATACTCGGCATATTCCTTGACAGATGTGAGTACTTTTCAGGCGGTACCATACCTTCTCCCCTGTCTTCTGATTACTTTTTATCTGCTAGGGCGGGCGGCTTGGGATTGGCGTTGAAATCCCTGCTATAAATAAATCATTTCTACTCATCCCGGAAAAATTTGAAAGTGACTACAATATTTATAAAGTCTACCGACCAGCTTTCACTACTCACTGATGTTGGGAAAAAGTTTCTTGGTTTGGAGCATACCAAGTCTCCAGAACTGGCTCAACGGGTGAAAACTGTTTTTAAGTTGTTGAACGGCAAGATTGGGTTCCCCGACACCGCGATGGGACGGGAGCATCAGGAGGTTTTTAATTTACTTGTCCGCACGGTTTATCCTGAAATATTGATTGATATTGCAGATTTATTATATGTACAGCACGAGCGTCCGGCGGTATTTCTCAACTTTGATCATATCCACATGAATCTTCGCAAGGACCGTACGGCCTTGTCTCAATCACTGGATCAAATGGATGAAAAGTTTTCCCTCCTTTTCAATGAACTGGTCAGTCTGATTAAAAACGATCCTATTCTTTATAATGACCCTGAATGGGTCACCCTGCTCAGTGAAAGTTACAGCTTCTATCTACATGAGACCGAGAATTTTCCCTGGGATAATCCGATGGAACTTGTGCCGCTTAATTTGAAAACTCCCATGATGGATGTGGCGACTGGGCTTGCCGGGTTCCGCCTGATCCATGACTGGCCAAAAAACTTTCCCCATCTGGTTCTGGCTGACAATATGCCCTTTATTATTAAAGGGCTGATCCACTTTGTGAAACTTTCCGGTAAGGAGAATGTTGAAGTTCTGAACGTTGATTTTCCAGACGGTCCGCTCGGCAGGAATTATGGCTGCATATTAGCCAACAAATTTTTGCATCACTTGCAAAGGACAGAGCGCCAGCAGTTTTTGCGCTGGGCAACAGAAGCATTGGAGCCGGGGGGATTCCTGATGATTCTGGATACCGATCTGGAATGCCAGATCTTGAAGCGCGCTGACGACTTGGGCTACCGAAACAAACTGACTCACGGTTATTATGAAACACTGGTGGAGATAGAAGGCAACTTTTGCGAAACTCTGATTCAGGACGTTCGGAAAATCGGTTTTGACGTTTCCCATTTCGATTTTCACGAATATGAAGATGAGACCGATGCGTACAGCCAGTTACCGGGAGAAAATTTGTCTATAAAGTTTGTAGGATTAGAAATTGTCGCATCCCGGTCCCCTAGCGAGGGAGGCAAAGTGCAATAGCGTTATTTGCCCCCCCCCCGAGTGGTGGAGAGGAGTTTTTGCAGGGCTTTTCCTTCAGTTTGGGTAGCGTCTTCGGCTTTTTTTTCCATTTTGCGGTATAGCTGAATGATTTTTTCTCCAGCGTCAGTCAGTTGAGCGCCGCCTCCTCCCTTGCCTCCTGTGATGCTGACAACCAGAGGTTCCTTGAAGCATTGGTTCATCGTGTCCACCATGTTCCAGGCACGCCGATAACTCAGATGCCTTTCTCGAGCCGCCTGGGAGATGGATCCTTCTCGTCCGATCGATTCCAGTAAATCGACTTTCCCGGGTCCCAGGGCAATCAAATCTCCAGTCATGATTCGGAACCGGGGACGCACTGAATTTTTCTTTTTTTCTGGCAAATGGGTCCCCTTTTATTTTTCAAGACGCTTCAGGCCCAGCACGTTCGGAACCGAATGGGAAAAAGTATTTTCATCATGTTCTCTGGAACCACTGGAATAACTGCCGATGAACTCGTGTCTCTCTTTTCCGGTATTGATATATAACTGAGCATCAGCTCCGCCTTCTACATACATGGCTTGTTTCAAGTTGATCGGGAGTTCTAGAAGCATATTGATTAAATCGTGGGTGGTGTATGGAGACCGAACATGGATGAACAAGACTCGATCCTGCTTATCCAATCCAATAGCGGCTGTACTCCACATTCTCTTATGTGGAGCCCACATGTTTTCCCCGTGACAGGAGACCATACGAATGCTTTGAATCAGAGAGCCATACAATTTACGTAATTTATTAAAATCGTCGCAATCACGATCGATGATTCGTACTGCGGGCAGGTTCTTGTTATTGGGGTCGAATGCGAGGATGGTTTTATCTTTGGAAACCCAGGTGCTGTTAGTGTGTTGCCGGGTTTTCATATAAGAGACACTGGATCTTAAATCCCTTTGGTACATGCTCGCGTTAATGGCGGCAACCAGACCATTTTTGTTTACCCAGTCTTTAACCGATCGACGTTTACCCTGGTCCCTGGATGAGGCATTCAACAGCCGTAAACCAAAGTAGTTGGTGTCGGCTCTCAAGATGCGAATTAACGAGTCACCCAAAGCGGATTTTTTGGGAGCTTGAAAAATGCCTAGATCCAAACCTTTTTCAAGGTTCTTCCATGATACAGGTCCTGCAGAATCGGCCGACCGGATTCCCGGGCTGATTGCCAGCGCCAGGATTCCCAGTAAAGCGATAACAGGAACAACCAGATGTTGGAAACGTTTCAAGGTTTTTGGCTCCACCGCAAAACATTCGTAAGAGAGATGCCGATCCTTCGTTTTTCAAGTGAAAGCTGGACCAGCAATGAAAGCGGAACGGATTATAGCCTTCATTTTCCGGCTTGTCCTTGAAATTTTTGCATGGCTACATCTGATTTCAAATGGCAAAACTACTGAATTTTAGGTCTAAATAGCGGTTTTTTTGCAAAGAGATGATTGATTTTGTTCATATTTTGCTCTACTATTGAACGTATCCACCTTTTCTGAAACGTATCGATTAGCTGTGGTCTTGGCTCATAAGACAATCTGCGGTAAAGATTTTGCCAGGCCTTTTAAATTGCTTGGATGGTTATTTTTAATTGAAAATATTTTTCGGTCGATTTTCAGACTGTTCGGTTTTATAGAGTTTCGTCAAGTAGTAGTATTATATTCATTAACGTTTCATCTTTTTTTGTGAGGAGTTTATGAAAATCATTTCTAGAGTTATGGCATTGTTGGTAATGGCTTTGTTTGCAGGCTGTGCGGCTCAGACCGGAGGCGGTAGTGCGATGGCCCCCAGTGCTGGAAAAGCATTGTCAATCACTACGCCGGCTACGTTATCTAATGTCAGTAGCCCATTGCAAGTATGTATGGCAACCAATGGTTATACTGTGGAGCCAGCCAAAAATGGTGTTAATCCCGGTAAAGGCCACCATCATCTGATCATCGACGAGGGCATTCCTGCTGATTTGAGCAAGCCAGTTGCAAAAGATGGCACTCATATTCATATGGGTGATGGTTCTAAATGTAAAACTATTAACCTGAGCAAAGGCCAGCATACCATCACGGCTCTTTTTGCGCAGGGCAACCACGTTCCTTACAATCCTCCGGTTACGGATGCGGTAACGGTTACTGTGGTGCATGTGAATTAGTTCCATTTCGGAATCAAGATTTAACAGAAAATTCCACCTCCAGCTTTGGGGGTGGAATTTTTTTTGTTTTTTTTTGCTCTAAGATTGCATTAAGCGCAGTTGAGTTTCACAATTATAGCTTTGCAGGAAACTATGACAGAATTGGTTAAAACTCCGGTTTTTGCAGACGACAACTTGATCAACTTATATCACTTGAACAAGTTGTATCAGAATGTTGCTACGGAAGTTTCCCGGCGAATGCGGGAAACTCATCAGATGGATATTCCCATCACGTCAGGAATCTGGGGTGGCACCTACCTGATCGCTCACCCAAATGGGTTGGCCAGAAGACGTATATGGAGGCTATATTGCATTGTTAACCTTCCACAAAATACCCTTTTGGACAAACATCAAAATCTGGAGAGATTAGTCTCAATTTATTGCGATGTCTTCACAGAGGCGTTTTCGCCACAATTGGAGTTAACGTTGAAAATGTGGGGTGGCCGTCTTCCTTTTAGCAATTCTGCCAAGCCCAGCCTGACATTGCACATGGAAGATGCCACTGAAACGGTGAGATGGCTGAGAGCATTCTTTGTCTGGAACCATGTGCCTTGGGAGGAATCGATCATCTGCGACACCGTAAGGATCATCAAGGAATATAAAGAGTTTTTTGACCTGTCAAAAGGTCCGGTCGCAAAAGACCCGAAAGAAATCAAATATCTTCTTCAAGACATTATTATCATTTACCGTACTCTGGAAAATGCTTGTAGTGAAGATTTTCAGGAGCACGCTAATCCGATCATCAATAAAATGATGGAAGGGTTTATGACAGGTCTGCATGACTCTGAACAGATCATTGATCTTTATGAGCTGGTCTTTAAAAATGCGTTGATTTACGGATTTGAAGAAAGTTTGGAAGGGCCTTATGCGAAAGCGGGTCTTGATATTCGCAACCTGGAAAATTGGCCGGTGGAAAAAATTAACTGGGTGCCTGATGAGTTGAAGGAAAAGATCATTCTCCCTATCCAGAAAATGTTTGCCGGATTCAAAGCAGAATTGGAAAAAGAGAAGTCCTGAGTTCAGAAGTGCTGGAGAATGACTCAGTCCTTCAACGCCGCAACAAAATCTGTAAGACTTTCAAAGATCAGTTCTGCACCGTCAAAGTTTATATTACGATTCAATGGATTTCTCAGGATGATGCAGGGCATTCCCGCTTCTTTGGCTGCATTCAGCCCTTTCAGCGCGTCTTCCAAAACAAAACATTCATTTGCAGCGCATCCCAGCTCTTCAGCGGCATTTAAAAAAATATCAGGATGTGGTTTTTCCCTGGGGGCAGATTCTTTTCCCAGAATAACCGGGAACAGATTCAACGCGTTTGCATTCTTAAGAATACTGCGGATGTCCTTGACCCAGGACCCTGATGCGATGGCCAGTTTGTGATCGACTGAAAGGGTCTCTGCCATGCTCTGCGCCAATGGGAATAACTTAATCTCTCCACTCTGACAAAATCTGGAGTACACCTCGAATTTTTGTTTTCTCAGATCAACCGGGTCTACATTCAGTTTAAGATTGTGGCGCTCGATTTCTCCGGCGATCCCTTTTCCTTTCGAAGTCCATTCCACCCAATATTCTTCCTTGTTCAGAGTGTGGCCGTATCTTTCAAAAACTTCGTTATAAGCCTTGTAGTGGTAAGGCTCTGAGTCGGCAAGCAATCCATCAAAGTCGAAAATAGTGCCTTTACTTTGAGCGAGAAGGGAGTGCAGTTTATTTTTTAATATTAAAGGTTCTGTCATGCCAGGTTATTCCAAAATCTTTCCGAAGCGTTCAAACCGTACCCAGCTCTCAATTTGATCCCATGACCAGTAAATAATAAGTGCTTTACCACGGATTTTTTTTACATTCAAATAACCCCAATAGCGGCTGTCCTGACTGTTTTCCCGGTTATCACCCATGACAAAGACATGATCATCTGGAACAAGGATGGGGCCGAAGTCATCTCTGGGCACCAACGGACTGTCTGAGGGCGACTCTGTATGACGGGCACGAACATCTTCATAAGGTTTATTGTTGATATAAACTTTTTGCTGCCGTACTTCCAATAAATCACCGGGCAGGCCGATCACGCGTTTTATGAAATCCCGAGTCTCATCCTTGGGAAACTTGAAAACGATGATGTCTCCTCTTTCTGGAACTGAGGAAAACAAAACAATATCGTCAAACAGCCTGATGTTGATGAATGGAATTTCGTTAGGGATGTGCGTGCCATAACTGAATTTGGAAACCAGGATGTGATCGCCGATAAGAAGCGTCTTCTCCATGGAGCCAGAGGGAATTTTAAATGCTTGAACGATAAATGTGCGAATCAACAAGGCCAGAAGCAGAGCGATTAAAATGGCTTCTATGTATTCGCGGGTAAGACTCTTTTTTTTGACTTTGGTCTCATCGGTCAAATCGTCGGTTTTATTTGTCATCGGTCCTCAATACTGCTAGAAAGGCTTCCTGGGGAATTTCCACACTACCCACTCGTTTCATTTTTTTCTTACCTTCTTTTTGTTTTTCCAGCAGTTTGCGTTTGCGGGTGATATCACCCCCGTAACATTTTGCCAGAACATTTTTTCTGAGTGCTTTCACTGTTTCACGCGCGACAACCTTACTGCCTATCGCGGCCTGAATGGCCACTTCGAACATTTGACGCGGTATCTGTTCCTTAAGTTTTCTAGCCAGATCACGTCCCTGATATTGGACTTTATCTTTATGAGCGATTAAGGACAGTGCATCGACCAGTTCACCATTCAAAAGAACGTCCAACTTTACCAGACTGGATGTCCTGAAATCTATAAATTCATAGTCGAACGAAGCATAACCTTTAGTGCCTGACTTGAGACGGTCATAAAAGTTCAGGACGATTTCATTAAATGGAAGTTCATATTCCAGCAGGACTGTTTCCGGGTTCATATACTCCATTTTTTTCTGGATCCCCCGGCGGTCACGAACCAGTGCCATCACCACTCCGATATATTCTTCCGGGACGATGATGGTTCCTATGACATAAGGTTCCTCAAGGTGGTCGATATTTTTTTGTTCCTGTAGTTTGGTGGGATTGTCGATCATAAGGGTTTTCCCATCGGTGGTGACGACTTTGTAAATGACGGTGGGCGCTGTGGTGAGAAGATCAACTTTATATTCACGTTCTATGCGTTCCCTCACAATTTCCATGTGCAGTAATCCCAGAAACCCGCAGCGAAATCCGAAACCCAGGGCTGTGGAGGTTTCTGCTTCGTAGGAAAATGAGGCATCGTTCAAAGTGAGTTTTTTTAGGGCGTCGCGCAAATCCTCATAATCGTCACCGCTGATCGGATACAATCCGCTGAAGACCATGGGTTTGACTTCCTTATACCCCGGCAAGGGTTCTTCAGCAGGGTTTTTGGAGTGGGTGATGGTGTCTCCCACCTTGGTCTGGTCCAATTCTTTGATGTTGGCGACCAGATAGCCCACCTCTCCGGCTCGGAGTTCAGTGCCTTTCACTTCTCCGGGATCAAAGGTGCCCAGTTCTTCGACCGTAAATCGATTTCCGGTTGCCATCATCATGATTTCTTCACCTGTCTTAAGACTTCCGTGTTGTATCTTGACGAGGATAATAACTCCCCGGTATGCGTCATACCATGCGTCGAAGAGCAGGGCCTGTAGTTTTTTAGAAGAGTCTCCTTTTGGCGGAGGAATCTGATTAACGACAGCTTCCATTAATTCATTGATCCCGATTCCTTCCTTGGCACTGACTAAAACTGCATCGGTTGCTTCTATCTGCAGGACATCTTCCAGTTGTTCTTTTATGAAATCCGGATTCGCACTGGGTAGATCGATCTTATTGATCACCGGTATAACGGCCAGATCATGTTGCATGGCGAGAGTGAGGTTAGCTATGGTCTGTGCCTGAATGCCTTGCGTTGCGTCTATGACCAGTAGCACCCCTTCACAGGCCGCAAGACTGCGGGACACCTCATAGGAAAAATCCACATGACCTGGAGTGTCAATCATG
>JAJDBI010000053.1 GCA_029261435.1 Nitrospinaceae bacterium | reverse complement strand
CAGTTCCTGAAAATCAGGGGTGTTGGCCACAAAATCCGTTTCACAATTAAGCTGTAACATAACGCCTATCTTGCCGCCCTGATGAATGTATGTACCAACCTTCCCTTCAGAGGTATTGCGGTCAGACTTTTTATCTGCCTTGGCCAGTCCTTTTTTCCTGAGGAATGTGATCGCATCTTCCACATCGCCATTGGTTTCTTTCAAGGCCGATTTACATTCCATGATTCCCGCGCCCGACTGAGAGCGCAACTCCTTAACCATCGCAGCAGTTATTTCCATTCCATTTCCCTAATAAAAAAATTGTTTATTAAAATTTATTTTTCGCAACCACCAACCCTTCAGGAGATGAGTCTCTCCTTTAAGGGTTTGTTCTTAATCTATAGAACCGAGGGGTTGTAGTCGTTCAGGCAGGCACAGAAATTTCACTGCTCCCCTTGTCGCTGGCAACCGCAACCGGTTCCGGAGAATCACTGGGGGCGGGCTTTTTATCCGCATCTTTTTTAGCCTGGCTGGCCCTGCTCATTTCCTGTCCTTCAAGACAAACATCTGCAATGCGCGAGGTGAACAGCTTGATAGAGCGCATTGCATCATCGTTTGCAGGGATGGGGTAATCTACGCCCTCAGGATCTGAGTTGGTGTCGATCATAGCGAGAATCTTAATGCCCAGCTTTTTACCTTCAGCCTGTGCAATTTTTTCTTTTCGAGTATCGACGATGAAAAGAGCATCTGGTAAATCCTTCATATTTTTGATGCCTCTGAAGAATTTATTCAGCTTGTCAATCTCTCTTCTCATTCTCAAAGCTTCTTTTTTATGCAAAAGATCAAACTGATTTTCCTCGTCCATTTTTTCCAGTTCATGCAACCGGGCAATACTTTTGCGAATGGTGGTGAAGTTTGTCAGCGTGCCCCCAAGCCATCTTTGGTTGATGTAATACATTCCGCAACGGGTGGCTTCTTCGGCAACCAGTTCTTGCGCCTGTTTTTTGGTCGCAACAAACAGGATCTTTTTACCGGCTCGAGCCAACTCCCGGACATATTTTTCAGCTTCCTGAAAACGAACCATGGTTTTTTGCAGATCAATAATATATATCCCGCTACGCGCCCCATAAATATAGGGTTTCATTTTCGGGTTCCAGCGATTGGTCTGATGTCCGAAATGGACCCCGGACTCCAACAATTGCTTCATAGTGATTTCAGACATAAAAACTCCTTAAAAGTGAATGGGTTGTACCTTCGCTTCCATCGACTCGCACCAAGAACCCGCAGGCCACCCTTGGATAGATCCGGAAACGTGAGTGATTTTTTTGGGAAACCCCCAAAAGGTAAACTAAATTGTGCCTTAGACTAGCATATTCAATGGGGTGTGACAATACGAAACCCGCTAAATAAGGCCTTATAAGTCGGTTTTCCGCCAGGATTCTGCCTCTTCAGGAAAAAAATATCACTTCGGGCAGAAAAACACATATTCCAATGTTTTTTATCATGTACTAACCGAGAGCAAGACCCCGGGTTTTGATTTCAGAAACCTGAAATACTCGATTCGGATGAGAGTGAAATTGGGCTGTTTTCGGTCCAACAAGAGAAGGTTTTGACGACTACCGCCCCAAGCAAATGCCTATCGACTCGGACGTGTGAACCATTTGCGAGTCAACAGGGACCTGACGGACAATTCCAGCCAGAGTTTTCAGTGGAGTCAGAACTATTTCCTGAGATTTTAAAGCCACCATCGTGCCAAATTTTCCTTCTGCGGCGGCCTCTACTGCCTGGGTTCCCAACCGGGTACCCAGAACCCGATCAAAAGCCAGAGGAGTGCCACCTCTCTGCGTATGACCTAAAACCGTGCAACGCACTTCCAAATCAATTCGGTCGCTCAAGCTCTTCGCGATGAAATTCCCCACCCCCCCTAACTGAGCTACTCCTTGCAAACGGGTGGATGCCGCCTCACTGGTGATAGCTTCGCGGCCAATCTCCTTGGCACCTTCGGCCACCACAATCACACTGAAAGGACTTCCACCTTCCTTCCTCAAACGAATTTTTTCCAGGACTTTTTCCAAATCATAGGGGATTTCCGGAATAAGAATGACATGGGCTCCGCCTGAAATTCCGGCTTCAAGAGCAATCCATCCGGTGCCACGGCCCATGACCTCCAGAATCATGACGCGGTCATGACTCTCGCCAGTAGTTTGCAATCTATCCAAAGCATCGCAGGCTACCTGCACAGCAGTCTGATAACCGAACGTATAGTCCGTGCCCATAAGATCGTTATCAATGGTCTTGGGAATGCCAATCACCGGCAGCCCTCTTTCAAAAAGCTTGTAACCTAACTGCAAGGTTCCATCCCCACCCACTACGAACAGACAGTCCAGGTCGAGACGTTTGAAATTGTCGATCGTTTTTTGAGAATAGTCCTGAGTGGTCAGTTGACCGTCTTTATCGAATTGGCGGTATTCAAAAGGGTCACCTTTATTGGTGGTACCGAGAATGGTTCCTCCCAATGCAAGGATGTCCTTGGTCCCTGCTACAGTAAGCTTGCGGTTGCGGTCGAAGATCAAACCTTCGAAGCCCTGCTCGATACCAATGACTTCAGCCTCATGGGTGATGATCGCTGATCGGGTGACTGCCCGTATGACTGCATTGAGCCCGGAGCAATCCCCCCCTCCTGTCAGAATGCCTACACGTTTAAGACTCATGGGTAATAGCTACCGGTTCACCAACCAGATCATAATCCGCCGCCTGATTGATGAGTACGGGAACAATCTCTCCGGGTTCGGCTTCGCATTTTTCGATGATGACCTGACCGTCAATATCCGGTGCCTGTGAGGCAAGCCTTCCGGTCATCAAATAGTTTTCAGGATCAAAACCTTCCACCAGAACCGGCTCCACCTTACCAACACGTTCCTGATTTTTTCTGAGAGCAATTTCTTTTTGAAATTCCATCAGGATATCCCGGCGCTCTTCTTTCACTTCCTCCGGTACTCGGTTGGGGTAATCAAAAGCAGTGGTTCCCTCCTCATCCGAGTACGTGAAAATTCCGACATGGTCGAATTCCATTTCACAAAGAAACCGGACAGTATGTTGAAAATGCGTCTCGGTTTCTCCCGGAAAGCCGGTAATAAAAGTGGTTCTCAAAGCTACATCCGGAATTTTCAAACGAATCTCGTCGAGCATTCTCCGCACCCCGCCTTCGGTTTCCTGTCGTTTCATGCTTTTAAGCATTTCGTCATGGGTGTGTTGCAGAGGCACATCAATATAACGGCAGACTTTCGGTTCTGAGGCAATGAGTTCAATCATCTCCGAATTCAAAAAAGTTGGATAACAATATAATAGCCGTATCCATTCCAACCCATCGACCTTGGCCATTTGCTTGAGCAGACGAACCAGACCGTCTTTCATTCCCAAGTCAAAACCGTACATCGTTGTATCCTGAGAAATCAGGTTGAACTCTTTCACACCCTTACGAGCCAAATGTTCCGCTTCGGCAAGAATGGATTCCGGGGAGCGACTGCGCATCGGCCCACGCATTTTCGGAATGATACAAAATGCACAACGGTTGGAACAACCTTCGGAGATTTTCAAATAAGCCGTATAAAATGCCGTTGTCAATAACCGGTCGGTGTACGACTCATAAAATTCAGCAGGTGTGGCAACATGGTTTCTGGTTGTAGGGTTGACATCCTCTATGATGTTTTTCAATTGAGGGTATTGACCCACTCCCAGCATATGATCAATTTCGGGAATTTCATCAAGAAGCTCCTGACCATAACGCTCGGCCATACAACCTGTGACGATCAACTGTTTGCAATTTCCTTCGGTTTTGTGCCGTGCCATTTCCAGAATCGTATCAACCGATTCCTTTTTGGCAGACTCAATAAAACCACATGTGTTTACGATGATCACCTCTGCGTCTTTTTCATCCTGGGTAAGATCGAACCCGGAAGTAACCAGATCGCCCAGAACCCTTTCAGAGTCCACTGTATTTTTTGGACAACCCAAACTCACCATGCCAACTTTTTTCATTTTCTATTCCATAACTTTCTTGCGAAGTATCTCCGCTAATAATGAGTGCTGGCTTTATCTAGCTAGCAACGATTTTTTTGACTCAACAGGCTCTTGCCCACAGGCCCCACGCCGAGTGGGTTAGCTTTTTGCCGAGATTAATTTTTTATCCATTTTGCGAATCAGTTCATTAAAATCCTTTTTTTTAATCACCTTATAAAATTGACTGCGCAAATTATTCCTCATACTGACTCCGTCCAGAATAACATCTACCACCTGCCACTTATCTCCAGTCTGGATCAGGTGAAAATCGATACCGACTTCCCCTTCTTTTTCATGAACCACTGTTAAGGGAACCACGACAACGGTTTTTTTCTTTTTAGTTTTTCCATACACCAGATCCAACTCAGCAAAAAATTTCGCGGAACTGGGGAACGCCACATGAACAAACAATTCACCCAGCAGGGTCTGAAACTTTTCCTGCTCTGTGTCACTGCGTTTCGACCAATATTTTCCCAAGGCCTTTTTGCTGATCTCGGTAACATTCAACAAGCTCAACGCAGATTGGGAGTGCTTCCGGTTGTCTGCCGAAGATTCCGGCTTAATCTGACGAATTTCCCCCAAAAGCTGTTGCACAGAATCCTGAGGCCCAGAGTCCAGAGTTTCCGCCCAAAGCGGAGTGGCAATCAAAACAATAATGAGAACAGTAATTAAGAATTTTTTCATATTCGTCTATGATACATTCTAGTATTAAGGATGACCCTACAGAACAAAACAAAGCCATTCAGACTTCAATATTGAATGGTTGGTTATTTTTTGAAGTTCATTGAATTATAACGCAAACCTGCCGGGCAAGCTCCTTTAATAGTATTTCTACCCATTTATTTTATTCGACTCATGGCTGAATTTTCATTCGGGGAAAAGAGATTTTTTAAGGAACCCCATATAATAATCTTTCTCACCCTGTTTCTGCTGGTTTTAACCGGAAAGGCCACCGGGCAAACCGAAATAGATAAACAGTACCAGCAGGCCAGGACCCTCAATGAGTTTGAGCGGATCGCCGAGGAAATCCAAAAAATTCTGGCGCATGAACCCAACCAGATGGAGTGGGAATGGCGACTGGCTCGCTCCCATTATTCCATCGCAAAACGAAATAAGGACACCCGTCAATTCGAATTGTGCATCCAGCATAGTAGTCGGGCTTTGGAAATCAAACCAGACTCTGCTATCAGTTATTTTTTCCGGGCTTTATGCCGGGGGAAGCAGGGGGAGATGCAAGGACTCTGGTCCAGCCTGGGAATCATAGAACCTTTTGAAGAAGATATGAAAAAAGCGCTGGAGCTGGATCCTGCTATCCAGAATGGCGGACCGAACCGCGCACTGGGCAAGTTATATCTGGAGTTACCCTTTTTTCTCGGTGGCAGCACGAACCAGGCAATAGATCATCTTAAAAAGGCGGTTCTTCTGGGTCCTGACCATGCAGAAAACCATCTTGGATTGGCCGAGGCTTATTACTCAAAAAATAATTTCACCGCCGCCAGAAAATCTCTTTCCACCTTACTGCGTCTGACCGATAATGTTGCGGACGATGAAGACCTTCTAAAACTCAGGACAAAGGGCCAGGAATTGATGAATAAAATGGCCTATGAATCCCCATGATTAAAGAAATTAGAATCCGAAATTTTGCCATTATAGAAAACCTTGCTGTCAGTTTTGAAAAAGGCTTGAACGTGCTGACCGGTGAAACCGGTGCAGGCAAATCCATCATCATTGACGCGCTGAATCTACTGCTTGGTGGAAGGGCAGATACGGACTCCATTCGTTCAGGTGAATCCACTGCATTTGTGGAAGGAATCTTTGAGGTAATAGATCCGACCACTCTTGACCTGATTCGGGAATCCGGCATTGAAATAGAAGAGGGCGAGCTTCTTGTCAAAAGGCAGGTTTCCAACTCCGGTAAAAACCGGTGCTTGCTCAATGACAGTCCAGTCACCGTTTCCACTTTGGCAAAAATTGGAGATCGATTGGTCGACCTGCATGGACAACACGATCATCAAACACTACTCCACCCTGAAGTCCATGTAGACCTTTTAGACTTGCATGGTAAATCCACCGATCTTCGGAACGAGTTTTTACAAAACTTTACCGAGTATCAGGCTCAATCCAAAAAATTGGAGTCTATGAAAATGGATGAGCAGGAGCGTATTCAAAAAGAAGAATTTTTAAGCTTTCAACTCAAAGAAATCGATGAAGCCGGACTTTCAAAAGAAGAGGAAGAAGAAATCAAAGCTGAAAGTAACAAGCTAAAGCATGCCGAAAAAATACGTGCTGGCCTGGAAAAAAGTCAGTCCCTTCTCACTGACAATCAAGGTTCCATAGTCGAAAACCTCGGACAAGTTTTGAAAGAACTAGAAGCCATTCATGATGTTGACCCCAGCCTGTCCGAAACCGTTGAGCGGTCTCGCTCAGCGTATTACGAACTGGAAGAAGTCGTGGAATCCTTAAGAAGCTATAATCAGTCTTTGGAGTTCAATCCCAGTCGGCTGGAAGAAATTGAAGACCGGCTCGCCGAGATAAACGGACTCAAGAGAAAATATGGAGCCGACATCGCAGAAATTTTAACACGTCGGGATCAAATCGCAGAAGAATTGGATCAGTTGGCTTCCAATGATGAAAATATGAAAGAGCTGGAAGAGAAATTGAAACAACAAGAAAAGGTAATTGCAAAACTCGCCATCCAGTTGGCGGAAAAAAGGGAAACCACCGCAAAGAAAATCACTAAAAGTATTGAAAAAGAACTAAAAGAACTGAGTATGGTCAATGTCCGGTTTGGTGTACGGTTTGATTATCCACCGAGTCCAGATGGATTTATTTTATTCCGCAAGGAAAAAATGAAAGCCACTCCCACTGGTTTGGGCACACTTGAGTTCTTGTTTTCTCCCAATCCTGGCGAAGAAATGCGACCTCTTGTTAAAATCGCCTCTGGAGGTGAAGTGTCTCGCGTGATGCTGGCATTAAAATCTATATTGAGCGATCAGGATACTATTCCGGTAATGATCTTCGATGAAGTGGACACGGGTATCGGTGGGGGTGTTGCAGAGAAAGTAGGAATCAAATTGAAAAAAGTCGCCAAGAACAAACAAGTTTTTTGTATCACTCATTCCCCCCAAATTGCCGGGCTGGCTTCTTCTCATTTCCGCATAGAAAAACAAATAAAAGAAAAACGCACTCGATCCAGCATCCGTCAACTCGAACACGAAGAACGCGTGGAAGAACTAGCCCGCATGTCCAGTGGAGAAACCATCACCGAGGCTTCTTTAGAACACGCCCGCGAAATGCTCCAGCCGGCAAACCACCGAGGGCGATAGGGCGATAACGCTTCGCGACCGTCAAATACGAAAATATATTCAATGTGTGTTATTAGCGGTTTGATTTTAGTTCAGCAGAGATGGCCTTAAGAATAATACTAACCGCTTTCTTCCCAAAGTCAGTTAGCTGCCAATTAAACCTAGTAATACTTAACGTACCTAGTGTTGGCGTATTCAATTTCCATGATACACGCTGTCCTTCAGTTTCGCCATCAAATCGTCCCGGATGTGTTTTCCGGAATTCATCAATTTTTTCACGAAATTCTTTTCCTGAGAAACTTCTAGATGCTTCCTCAAAATTACCAATATCAACCAATCCCTGATCTTCCAACTCGCTCATTGCCGCAACCATTGAAGGACCGGGAAAGTGGATTTCATCGTACATATCTCTATCTTTTCTGTTAGGCGTATAACTTACCAAATTCTCTCTTTTATGTGGCGCTCGTAAGAGAAACTCCAGCGCATCACCCGAAAGCCTTGGGATTGTTTCAGACAGGCTAGTCTCCCCCAGTTTAGCGGCTTCATTTTTAATAGTCGATTTTAATGAGACTCCAAGCACACCAATTTCTTGTGCAGATTTTACCTTATCGGGAATAGCATTAAGTGCATCTCGAAGCGGCGAATAAAATAGCAAAAGGAACAAGAAACCTAGTGCGGGCCAGCCACCAAACACAACCTTGCACAAATCAACGAAGATAGAATTTGTTCGCAGGGGGAGATTGCGGTTCACTTCGATTTTTTCCTCAACAGATGACAAGCGTTGAACAACATCTCGCAGAGTTGCAGCAAAGCCTATCAAATGAACCGACACAGAAACTTCATTTGGGTCTGGTTGCGGAGACTTTTTATCAGGTTGTGATTTTGATTGATCGTCTGTCATAGAAATTTTTATTTGCTGTTGCTTTACTTAATCAACTTTGGATAATTAATTATTATACCAATCCCAATAGCAACAATTCTCTTGGCTCACTAGATTGTTGCTAGCTGGCCCCACGCCTAGTGGCGGGCAGACTGATTGGCAACGGCTTCGGCGGCTTTTTTAGCGGCCTCCTGATCGCCTAGATAATAGTGTTTGGTGGGTTTTAAGTTTTCGTCCAGTTCATAGACCAGCGGGATACCTGTGGGAATATTCAATTCCAGAATATCTTCTTCGCTGACACCATCCAGATGTTTGACCAGAGCTCTTAAGCTATTTCCGTGAGCACAGATCAAAACATTTTTTCCAGCTTTGATAGAGGGAACAATTTGATCGAACCAATAAGGCAGAAACCGGTCTACCGTATGCTTTAACGCTTCTGATGCTGGCAACTGGTCTTTGGGTATTCCAGCGTATCGGGAATCTTTAGAAGGCAGTCGATCATCGCCATCTGGGAGGGGGGGAGGGGGTGTGGCATAACTTCTGCGCCAGATTTTTACCTGGTCTGCCCCATGCTTTTCTGCTGTTTCAGCTTTATCCAATCCTTGCAGGTTTCCATAGTGACGCTCATTCAAATGCCAGGACCTTGTGACCGGGATCCACATCAAATCCATTTTATCCAGCACAATCCATAAAGTTCGAATTGCCCGCTTGAGAACAGAGGTGTAGGCCATGTCGAAGGTATAGCCTTCATCGAGAAAAAGTTTTCCTGCCGCCGCAGCCTCCTGCTTGCCCTGCTCTGTCAGATCAACATCTGTCCAGCCGGTAAACCGATTTTCCAAATTCCATTGACTCTGACCATGCCTTAATAGAACTACTTTATACATATTTTGACTCCCCGGCTAAAGAACCATTAATTTCAACCGCAATATCACATATAAACAAAGCTATTGGGGGATATATTACCCTTTTCCAAGTGATTTTTCGCAAATTAGCTCAACTCAAACTAATTACAATTACCCACTACCGCCACCTGAAGTATTCGGAATGCAAATAAAATCAATCATTTTACAATAATACAACCCCCCACAAATGAGGGTGGTTAAATGAAACCGGGCCACTAAAAAAATAGCTTTTTTCTATGTTAAATGATTGACTTTTTGGATGTTATAAATTAAATTGGTAAATAATCAATAACGGGAATATTATATACTGGGTTCAAAGCTCTTTAGATTTACGCTTTGTAAAGACCAATTTTGGGAGAACAAGCGATATGGATACTATCGCTCATTTTTATCGCGAAATAAATAGTGGTTTTCTAAATAAGAATTGTGGTCAAGGTTTTGAAATTTCTTATCTGGCTGAATACGATGAGAATGATGATCCACTGTTCCGTAAATTTGTAGACTACACTCCTGAGAACCACGAAAAAATTAAAAAGATGATGGAGGCCGATGATTGCATGGAGTTTTTCATCCATGAAACCGACCTCATTAAATACTATAAAAATTTTAAAATTGGTGACCTGAAAAAAGCTCTGGAAAACGAGCCTCCCAAAAAGGTTTTAAAAGACGCTTACCTTTTGAGCGAACAGGTGATCAAGGAATATTTTGAGAACATCGGCTCCTCGCGCATTTTACGCACCCTGGAAGATCTGGTTAATATTATTCAGGAATGTATGACTCTTGGAGAGCTTGAATTCATAGATGTATTTCAAGTTACGAAAAAGGATTATCACACCTACACCCATTGCATTAACACCGGGTTGTACTGCATGGCACTTGCGAACAAACTGCAAATGAAACCAGAAGCGATTCGCGAGATCGGTTTGGGCGGTATGTTATTTGACATCGGTAAAAAATCCATTCCTTACGACATTGTAATGAAAGAGGGAGAACTGGAGCCTCAAGAGTTCCAGTCCATTCGCAAACACCCCTCTGCGGGTCGGAAAGATCTCAACGACATGAAATGTTATAGCGAGAACATTTTGAAAATGGCCGCTGAACATCATGAGAAATATGACGGCACGGGTTACCCATTCCAATTAAAAGGGGAAAAAATTTCTCTGTACGCAAGAGTCTGCGGCATCATGGATGTTTTTGGGGCCTTGACCTCACCTCGCGCAAATCGACCCGGCATGACACCTTTCGCTGCTCTGACTGAAATGAAGAATAATATGGAAGGGCATTTTGATATGCGCATATTGGTCAATTTCATTAAAATTCTTGCGGATGCCGCTGCGGCAAAAGTTTCTGCATCCCGATCAGCGGGAGGTTCTCCGCCGCCAAGTAAACAAGCGGCGGCCAGTGCCTGATTTTGGCGGAGACAAACTAATTTTCTCCAGTCATCGGGTGTGCAAGCACACCCGATTTTTTTATGCCTTTTTTCTTTCAGCCTAAACGACTTATGCTTTACCCTGTCTATTGAAAATAGGGTAAGATGACTCATTCCTAAATGGAGAAAATCTGTGTTTGTCGAGGTAGATTCCAACTCCAATACCGAACAAAGCTTCAATATGATTTTTCGGGATATCAGTCCTGCCCGGGAATTGTATTGCATTAAATATCCGGTAAATGGCGAAGAACAACCCGTTCAGATCACCGGATGGGATGCGGATTCCAATACACCCTGCCCGGCCTATGCCTGCAAGGTAGAAGAATCCGGGGATGGTGTTGCTCTCCTCATTTACGGCGGGTCAGGCGGTGTGCGTATGAAACTCCTCGAAGACGAAATTCAATGGGACGCTAAGTCATCCAAACAGTGGGGAGACACTCACCTGGTCTATCCTTCAGATTGTTTTACTGTCTATAAAGACGAACTGTAAGGCGTAGAACTAATTCAGCACAATTGACCGGAGCGTCTCTTCCTCAACCGGTTGTCCATAGCGGCTATCAACGCAGTGAATTAAAAATTCCCGATTCCCTTTTTGGCCGGTAATGGGGGATTCTGTCACAGCGATCACCACCCACCCTTTTTCTTCAACAAAACGATTCAATTCGAGCAGGACCCGAATATGTTTGGCAGGATCTTTAATGATGCCACGGTTCTCCACTTCATCTTTGCCAACTTCAAACTGAGGTTTGACCAGGGCAACCAACTGCCCTTCAGGTTTAAGAAGTTTCAACAAAGGCGGGATGACAAGCTTCAGCGAGATGAACGATACATCAATCACAGCCAGGTCTAACAATTCCCCTATATCTTCTTTAGATAAGGTTCGGGCATTTTTTCTATCCCGGCAAACGACCCGGGGGTCGTTACGAAGCTTCCAGTCCAATTGCCCGTAACCTACATCTACGGCATATACCTTTTCAGCGCCATTTTGTAACAGGCAATCGGTAAACCCTCCCGTGGAGGCTCCCACATCCACAACCGTTTTTCCAGCAGGTAATACATGAAATTCTTTTAAGGCATGCTTCAGCTTGAACCCACCTCTGCTGGAAAATGGTTGAGGGTCACCAAGAATGACGGGAAGGCAATCTTCAGACACGAGTCGGCCCGGTTTATCTGCCACAGCATCTTTTATTCTTACTTTACCCGCTAGAATGATGGCGCGGGCTTTTTCTCTTGTCGTGATGAGTTTTTTTTTACCAACAACTGATCGAGTCGGATTTTTTTATTCTTATTTGTCATTTTCTTCTTCGACAGGAAAAAGTTCCGCAACCAGTTCACCTTTCTGATCTTGAGTCAGCTTTTCTATTTTTGCTTCAGCTTCACTCAATTTTTTTGAGCAAACACGCGACATTTTAATACCTTCCTCAAAAATTTCGAGGGATTTATCAATGTCCAATTCTCCTGTTTCCAAGTCGTCGACTATTTTTTCAAGCCGCTGTATGGCTTTTTCAAATTTTATTTCACCCATAATCGGCCTCGTATGAAACTAAGTTTATATTTATAATAAACTGGAAGTAAAATTATATCAGTTGTAATTTTTACTTTTATCTAAAAAAAATTTGATTCGCAAATGAAAATTATTAAAACCCAATCCACAAAAGACATTCGATGAAAATCATCCTGACTTTACTCTATAATTTTTTCTACTTTGCAGTTCAGACCTCCACGGGAAAGTCTTATTTTAATATTATCTCCCGGGTTAATGCCTTCCGTATTTTTTAAAGATTCCTCATCTTTCGAACAAATGCTATACCCTCTTTCTAAAATAGCCAGCGGGTTGATAGCATTCAGGTTTTTTAATATCCCTTCAAAACGCCCTTTTTTAAAACGTATCTGAGACTGGATGATATGCAGCATTCTTTTTTCCAGCATCATCCGGTTTTCTTCCATATGTTGAATATGTTTTTCGGGTGAGGCTTGAAACAGTCGGTGAATTTTATCCTGCAATCTTTGTTGATGAGAAACCAGGCTTTGCTCTAGTCCGCGAATCAGTCGAGCATGAAAATCATCGAGACGTTGAACTTGCGGATTGAATATTTCTTTAGGTTGGTGGAAGAACCTTCTGTCCATCAACCTTTTCAACAGGTCCCTGTAATATTCCAGCTTCTTTTGCAGAGTTGTCACCAACGCTTCGTTCAGGGATCGAATTTCCTTAACTGTATCCTGAAGAAGGGGCACTGTTAGTTCTGCTGCCGCCGAGGGGGTGGGTGCACGCAGATCGGCTACAAAATCTGCAATCGTAAAATCTATTTCATGGCCTACCGCAGAAACAACAGGAGTTTGGGATGCAAATATAGCCCGCGCAACCACTACTTCATTAAACGCCCACAGATCTTCCAAAGAACCTCCTCCTCTTCCAACAATGATCACTTCAATGTCATCTCTTCGGTCCAGCTCTTCAATACCACGGGCAATTTCTTCGGCCGCTCCTTCGCCTTGAACTTTTGCAGGACATAGCAACACCGAAACTTTCGGGTTTCTCCTTCTTATTATATTGAGTATGTCTCTTACAGCGGCACCGGTAGAGGAGGTGACGACACCCACTTTCCAGGGAAATACGGGCAGAGGTTTTTTATTTTCTTTACTGAATAAACCTTCTTTATCTAATTTTTCCTTCAACTGCTCGTAGGCTTTTTGCAGGGCCCCCAAACCTCTGGGCTCCAGAGACTCTGCAATGACCTGATATTCTCCTCGAGCATCGTAGATACTGATACGACCAAACATTAAAACCTGATCACCATCTGCTGGTTGAAATTTTATTCCTGCCCGGTGACCTTTAAACAGGACACAGCGAATCTGCGCCTTGTCATCCTTCAAAACAAAATAACTGTGACCGGAAGCCACGGTTCTGAAATTGGAAATTTCTCCTTCTATCCAAACCGAATCAAACGCCGCTTCCATAATGGCACGGATGTCTCGAGTCAGTCCGCTGACACTGTAGACCTGCGGTTGCCCGGAAGGATTATCCTCCTCAAGATGATTCGATGTCTCAGCGGACTTTGCAGGTGTGAGCGGACTTTGAGATTTGCTAAGGCGGCTTTGCCTTTTGCGGATCATAAAAATATTCAGAACAGGATGGTTTTTATTTGCCTTATCTTTTTACAGAGTGGTCTTAAAGGCTTTTAACGTATTTTCCATGAGCAGAGCAATGGTCATGGGGCCCACCCCACCCGGAACAGGAGTGATGAACGCGGCCTTTTCTGCGACCGGGTCAAACTCGACATCGCCTATTAGTTTTCCTTCCACGCGGTTGATTCCCACATCAATCACCACTGCGCCTTCCTTCACCATCTCTGAGCCTACAAAATGGGGTCGGCCTACCGCAGCGATTAATATATCAGCCTGACGGGTAACTTCTTTCAGATTCTTGGTTTTTGAATGACAAATGGTCACTGTAGCATGGCGCTGTAATAATAAATGCGCCACCGGCTTGCCAACAATATTACTCCGCCCTAAAACCACTGCGTGCTTACCGGCAATTTCAATCTCATAATAATCCAGCAAGGCAATGATTCCGGTTGGTGTGCATGGGGTGAGCAAAGCATTGCCAATGGCCAGCTTGCCAACATTGATGGGATGAAAACCGTCCACATCTTTTTCCGGGTCAATGGATAAAAGAACCTTTTCTTCATCAATGTGATCGGGAAGCGGTAATTGAACAAGAATACCGTTCACCTCTTCATTTTCGTTCAGTTGTTTAATGAGATTTAATAATTGCGCCTCGGAAGTTTCGGCAGGCAGGTTTTGCCCGAAAGATTGAAACCCGACCTCACCACAAATTTTATTTTTGTTGCGTACATAAACGGCTGAAGCCGGATCTTCTCCAACCAGAACTGTAGCCAGTCCCGGCATGCGACCTGTTTTGTTTTTCAATTCCGCAGTCTCCTGCATCAGGCGGTTGCGGATTTCCGCCGACACTGTTTTCCCGTTAATCAGAACCATGATTATCCTTAATATATTTAATTATTGCTTCCGCAGTTTAGCAGAATTCCCGATTAATCGAAGAGGATTAGAAAGCTTTGCTCAATTAATTCCTAATTCCTTGAGTAATCGGGAAAGGTAGGAACGCTGTACACCCAGGACCTGCGCGGCTTTAGTCCGATTACCCCCTGTGGATTTCAGGGTATTGGAAATAAAGGTTGTACGAAAAGAATCGCTGGCTTCCTTGAGGGTAGATCCCACGTTGAGTTCAATGGGCGCCTGAGAAATTTCAAAAGGAAACGCTTCAGGAGTTAGCTCTTCCTCGTCTGTTAGTACAATAGCTCGCTCAACTGAGTTCTCCAGTTCCCGGATGTTTCCCGGCCATGAATAACTCCTAAGGTGAGCGACCAAACCCTTGCCCGGCTTTTTGACAGGCTGACCTTCCGGACTGTGCTTCTTGAGAAAGTAGGTTAATAAATCAGAAATATCCCCCAGTTTTTCACGAAGCGGTGGCAAGGTTATCTTGATAACATTGATTCGATAATACAGATCCTGGCGGAAATTTCCCTCTCGAACTTCTTTTTCCAAATCCCGGTTGGTCGCCGTTACCAACCTGACATCAACTTTGATGGTTTCAGTGCCTCCCAGACGCATGAACGCTTCTTCCTGAATTACCCGCAATAGTTTTACCTGCATGTCCATAGGTAGCTCCCCGATTTCATCCAGGAAAAGCGTGCCTGTATGAGCAGCTTCAAACAATCCTATTTTTTGCGTGTCTGCACCCGTGAAGGCACCTTTCTCGTGCCCAAAAAGTTCGCGCTCTAGAATGGATGCCGGCAAAGCCCCACAACTGACTGACACAAAAGGATTGTTTTGCCTCTGGCTCCGGTCATGAATAAGGTGGGCGAACAGTTCCTTTCCCGTTCCGCTTTCACCATTCAATAGAACAGTAGCTTTGGAGTCGGCCACCTTTTCGGCCAGCATAATACATTTTTTAATGGGTTCACTTTCGCCCACAATCGTATATCGTTGAAGATATTGTTCTTTAAGCTTGCCAAACTCCCGACCCAACAAGTTTCTGGTTTGCGAAACCTGAAAAAACTTTGCCATCAAACTAGCAAAACGCTCCAAAACTTCAGTATTGGTTTTATCAAAGGTGGACCCATCCACTTTATCCAAAAACTGAACAACACCGATCACTTTGTTATCAATGATCAATGGAAAGCTGGCCATGGACTGGACAGGAGTCCGCATTTTTTCACTGACACCTTGATACCAGCGGGGATCTGTAGTCACATCATTGGAAATAATCGCTTCTCCGGTTTTTGCTACAGACCCGGAAATTCCCACACCTGGCGGTAAATCAATGTCTTTCAATTGCCCCGTATTTTCTCCCGAGGCCTGGTAGAATTGCAGTTTTAATGTCTTTTCATCCTGAACTAATAATAATGAACCATTTTTAACACCTACTATATCTTTGGCCGCATCCATAACCATGGCTAATAACTCATCCACTTCGACAGAAGTCGTTGTAAAAAGGTTGGATATTTTTCGTAAGGCCTGAATATTGGTTTCTTTGCCAATTCGCTTCATATCGAGATCCCGTTATTAATTCAATAATATAGTTTCAAAGGTTGCACTTTATTGTTCATGAATTTGAATTATGTATGATTTTATTTTACCCTTTTAGGGGGATTTTGAAAAGTGCTAATATTTGGGCTGTTAGTCAATGTTCCTCTTAATATTGCACCAATTTCAAACGATAATTATATATAGGAGTTAAACTATATACTCAGTGGACGTTGGAAGAGTTTTCCCGAACTTCTACACCTTAATAAAATATTGAACACTTGAGACCTGCATTTAATAAATTTTTTAAACCCTGATGCCTGTATTTCCTTCAAAAATTAAAAGTTTATTGGGATGCGTGACTCTGCTGATCCTCATCAGCATGCTTGTCTATTTCAATTCACTGAAAGGTTCTTTTCAGTTTGATGATATCCCCTTGATCAAAAGTCATTGGCTGGTAAATACGAATGCCTTCTTCGATCATCCCGGCTCCGGTCAAATTGGCAACCGTCCCATCCTGTATTGGACATTTGCTTTAAATAACCAACTGGCTCTCCATCAGGTCTTCGGGTTCCACCTGATCAACCTTGCTCTGCATATTGGGGTAACGCTTTTGATATTTTTTACTATCTGGCGGGCAAGATATTTGCAAAATGTATGTGGTTGGGTTTTCCCTCTAACGACGGCCTTATTATTTTCACTGCATCCTTTAAATACTGATTCAGTATCTTATATATCTTCACGATCTTCTTTGCTGGCAACATTTTTTTATCTTTTAACGCTCTATATTTTTCTTAATTTGTACTGCCCAAAAAAAATAATCCCGCTTGCAAAAAAACTAATTCTCTCTCTATTGGTTTTGTCAGGAATATATATGTCTGTGGCTTCAAAATTAATCGGAGTGACATTGCCATTCATGCTTGCTGTCTGGTATTGGGGTTTTATCGGGCACAAACAATATCCCAGTTTTCACAAAGCAGTGATGAGTAGTCGATCGGTCGCTATTGGTTTCACCATGATGACCATTATTTCTTGTGGGGTACTATTTTTTGGAGATCCCTGGATTTACATGCCCCTCGATCAAGGATTCGAGTTGTTTGGACGAATTCCTTATTTGATGGTTCAGCTAAAAGTCATCGTATTTTATTATCTGAAGCTGTTCTACTTCCCATTCAACCTGAATGTGGACAGCGGTTTCTCCTTCAGTTCACCAACGACAGACTCCACTATCATCTTTTCAGGGTTGATAATTCTTGCAATCATATTGGCTGTTCTCAAATGGAGAAATGTATGGGTGACAGTCGGGGCAATCTGGTTTTTTATAACACTAGCCCCAACTTCCAGCTTTATCCCTCTAAATGATCTGGCCGTTGAACACCGTATGTATCTACCCATGTCGTTGGGCCTAAGTCTAATTGCCGGGGTCGGCATAAAAAATTTACCCACACTCTTAAGACTCCGATTGCTTATTGCTCTATTAATCTTGCTGGGAGCCACGACTGCAACCAGAAATACCGACTGGATCAGCGAGTTAAGTTTATGGAAAGATTCTGCAAAGAAAAATCCTCTGTCTCCAAGGCCTCACAACAATGCTGGTAAAGCCTATTATGAAAAAGGTGCTCTTGCCCGAGCCAGTTATCACTTTGAAAAGAGTGTGGCTAATATTCCTGGGTTTGTGGCCAGTCAATACAATATCCAGAATCCTGAAAGTTTTCTTGCAAGAAGAAGCAAGGTCACGGGAAAAGGTGGCGAGAGCAAATTAGAGTCTCCCGGCTCTTTAAAAATCATGGCCGAACTGGTGGAACCTCACTACAACCTTGCCAGCGTTTATCTGGATCAGGGGCGACTTGATGAAGCAGAAAAAGAATACCTTAAAACTCAGGCATTGAGACCGGGACATTTTTCATCCAAAATAGGACTGAGTTCTGTTTACAATCAAAAAGGGTTGTACGATCAGGCCATGTCTTTGTTGGAGCGGGCTATCCAAACGAACATATCCAGTTCCGGTCCCGGTTTTGCTTTGGCCAGATTAAATCTGGGGGAGCTTTATGCAAAAACTGGAAAAATTGAAAAAGCGATAGTTGAATGGGATGCCGCCCTTAAAGTCGACCCGTCTTTATTGCCAGCACATTTCAATCTGGGAACCGCCTATATGATGACGGGTAAACTGGAGCCAGCAGAAAACACCTTTAAACATTGCCTGAAGCTGAACAGTCGACACGAACCTGCACTGTTTAATCTGGCAAAAGTTTATCAGATGCAGCAAAAATGGGACGAGTCCTCTCAGCAATTCAACGTTTTCCTTGAAGCTACTGGTCCCAACCCTTCTGCCTATGCACAAATCGGTTTCAATTTTAACCGGCAATCAAATTGGAAAAAAGCCCAGTCATTTCTTGAAAAATCTATTTCGCTTCAACCTGATAATGTGAATACCAGGATCTATCTGGCAGAAGCCCTTGCCAACCTTGGGCAGAAAGAAAAAGCCCTGGAACAATTAAAGAGCGTGTTAAATCCAAACCCAGCTCAAAGCGCTGCGATAAATAAGATGATGGCAAACTTAACCAACCCGTAAAATACGACTCAATGAACTTCAAAGCTACAGGCATTGACTCCATCGAGTATCAGTTGAGATCTATATTGATTCTTATCTGTATGGGAATTCTTGCGTTCTGGGGCACTTTTCACTCTCCTTTTCTTTATGATGATGCTCATGCCATTGTAGAGAATCCTAATATTAAACATTTGAATGCGTTTCAAGAAAACATTGGCATCACAGATATTTTTAACCGATCTGTTCTTTTTCTAACCTTCGCGGTGAATCGTAATATCGGAGGCCTGGACGTATTTGGATATCACCTCTTCAATATTCTTATTCATATTCTGACTGGGTTGGTCTGGTATTTCCTGGTCAAAGAATTGTTACTTCTAGAACCCACTCACAAACGACTCAAGCACTTGCCTTTAGTATGTGCTGCGATGCATCTTTTCAATCCATTAGCGGTTCAAACTGTCACCTATATTTCAAG
>JAJDBI010000052.1 GCA_029261435.1 Nitrospinaceae bacterium | reverse complement strand
GTCCCCGAAGAAGGCTTGAGTAGACCGACTAAAAGTTTGATGGTTGTGGTTTTGCCCGCGCCATTTGGACCAATGAAACCGAACAGTTCCCCGGCAGGTATCTCCAGATTGAGTCCGTCTACAGCCAGGAGCGCGTCGTATTTTTTAACCAGCCCGTTGATGGCTATCACGAGTGGCGTATTTCAAAAGTGGTCATGCCTTGAGACTCGACCCATTCAACATCCAAAGTAGAGACCTGAGCCGCAGGCGGACCTTTTCTACACCAGCTGATAAGCTGTTCAAGGATTTCTTTGTCCCCTTCAGCGTGGATTTCAACAGTGCCATCCGGGCAGTTTTTTGCCCAACCACACAAACCCAGTTGCAAGGCCTGTTCGCGTGTGCCAGCTCTATACCAGACCCCTTGCACCTTGCCGTGCGCGATAAGGTGAACACTCATCAACATACCCGATCACTTATTTTTGCGGAACGCGTCATCAAAAAGGTGCTGGACTTCCCGGCAGACCTTGAATGTACTACCCTCTCCGATTTTTTCTCCGAACTTGCCGAGGTCACGCATGATGCGCTGAAACTCCTGAGTCTGGCCCTTGAAGTTTTCAATAAGAGGACTGAAATAAAGTTTTTCGTCCTCATCCAGTCGACCACAAATTTCCCGGAGTCGGTTTTTTAGCGGTTCAAAATCTTGTTCCATGCCTTAATACTAGCCTTCAATGTGTGGGATTGCAATTGGGTAAAAACAGAGGAAAATCTTTTCGCAAATCTTATGGATAATTCGCGATTTATTATTTATTTTTGAGGCGTTCTTTCATAATGCCCTGCAATCGGACCACTGCGGGGCTGGTATCCGGAAGAGCAAGGAATTTTTCTCGGGTCAAAATAGCAACTTCACAATCTTCCAGAGCTATTACCGATGCAGTACGTTCTCCGGCTGAGATCATAGCCATTTCCCCAAACAAGTCGTTCTCTTTTAGTTCGGCAAGTATTTTTTTGTTGCCCTCGGCATCCTCCTGATACACTTCAACCTTTCCCTTTTTAATCAGGAACGCGCTAGTGCCATGAGTGCCCTGCCGAACAATTTTTTTTCCCTTACGATATTCTTTAATGACAAACATAGTGCTCATCCAACCCCGAAGCGAAATTACATGGTATCGATTGCACTATAAAAAATTCTGTCGCCATTTTCAATCCCCACTATTGTGGCAAAACCCCTAATAAGCGATAAAACAACTGTTATTATAGGAAAAACATTCTTTATGGCAACCTCTTAGTCCAATTTTTCAAGCACTATCGTTTTACCGGGGTATTTTACGTATAAACGTTTTAATTGGCGTTGTACATTTCTTATCCGAACATGGTTCCTTTTCGTAGAGTACAGATCCAGGGCATTAAGCATGTGTTTGATGGCATTGGGACCATCCTTTAATAAATCGTACGCCATTGCCAGATTATAATGTGCCGCTATGTAGTTGGGATAAAGCTGGATCGCCTCCTTATAGGCTTCCACTTCTGCTTCGTGTTTTCCCAGAGCAAGATAGGACCTGCCTAATTCAAAATATGCGATCGCATCCAGTGGGTCTTCACGAATGATTTCCTTGTGATGTGAAATCTCAGCCCGCGCTCCCTGAAGATAGGTTTTAAAGTCCACAGCCACTGCTGTCTGTGGCTCAAAAATTCCAGTTAACACAAAAATGATTAAAAGCCCTTTTGCTGCAGGGTAAAAAATGCTATGACCAACGGAGCAAATCAGACGTGTGGGGGAATAGGAGCACATCTTCCTAATTTATCATTTTTTTAGCGAGACAACATGAAATACCGGAAATTTTGCAATATCAAGGTTTCAGAAATTGGGCTGGGCACCTGGCAGCTTGGCGCTGACTGGGGCGATGTTGATGATTCCACCGCCGAAAAAGTTCTTGCAACCGCTATCGAAAATGGAGTTAATTTTTTCGATACCGCCGACTGTTATGGAGAAGGTCTTTCAGAAACCCGACTTGGAAGATTTGTTAAAGCCCTATCTTCAGAAGTGGTGATCGCTACTAAACTGGGCAGGTTTCCCCAACCCGGATGGCCAGATAATTTCTCTCAGGAACAATTTCGCAAACACACAGAAAACTCTCTGAAACGACTGGGAATGGAATGTTTGGATCTGACTCAGGTTCACTGTCCTCCTACCGACCTTTTGCGGCAGGGAGAAGTGTTTGACTGGCTGAGGACCTTGAAACAGGAAGGCAAAATCAAGCAATTCGGATTCAGTGTGGAGTCGATGGAAGAAGCTCAGATATGCCTGCAGCAAGATGGGGTGGCCTCTTTACAAATTATTTTCAATATTTTTCGCCAAAAAGCCATTGCTTCTATTTTCAAAGAGGCAAAAGAAAAACAGGTGGCACTTATTGTCCGCCTGCCACTCGCCTCTGGACTTCTCTCAGGGAAATTGAATCGAGATTCGAAGTTTGCCAAAAATGACCACCGCAATTACAACCGCGATGGACAAGAATTCAATGTAGGGGAAACCTTTTCAGGACTTCCCTTTGAAAAAGGGATTGAGCTTGTCGAAGGTCTGAAGAAAATCACGCCGGAAAACCTGTCGCAGGTCGCCTTGAGATGGGTGCTCGATTTTGAAGCGGTCACTGTTGTGATTCCCGGCTCTAAAAATCCTCAACAGGTGGCTGACAATTGCGCAGCAAGCGCATTATCCCCCTTGACGGAAGAAACACACAAGTCTCTATACAATTTTTACTTAAAAGATGTCTCCCCACATATCCGCGGAAAATATTAAACCGCATTACGCTGGCCCCGGCTAACAATGTCTTCTTTATGCAAGAAAAATCCGCCTTCGCTTAGGGAGCAGTCGAAACTTCTTTCTTCTGATCAATGGCAGGAAATAATATATTATTTTCCTTATGAATGTGCAGGTGCGTGTCTTCTTCCAGTTTTCTCAACTCTTCATACAAAAGCTGATAGGACTGGCAGCCGTCTGCCGGTGCAACATAGTCGTTAGCTAAAGTCCTCATTTCCTGTAACAACTTCCCTGCCTCGTCATGTTCATGACGCATGACCCGAATCGGTCCCGCAGATGCTTGCATTTGCACCCCTAATGCATCGCGCTCTAATTTTACTATCAGGGGGAAAAGCACCCGCTCCTCTTTGAGCAAATGCGGTTCGAGTTCTGCTCGTAAATTTTCAAATACAGCCTGCAATGGTTTCAACTCGGGGTGTCGAGAAGAATGCGCCTGATAAACCTTTTCCATCAATGTCGTCAAACGCGGTAAAGCCTGTTTAAGATAAACATGATGCGTAGACACGATATGAGCGGTTAATTCTCCGGGAGTTAAGCCAGAAACATCTTTTTCTTCGCTGGAGGAGGATTTCAATTCCATCAGGCGCTGATAGATCCCAGCTGCATTCAGACCCTTTTCTTCACAGGCATTTTGAAGTGACACATCGCCCCCGCAACAGAAGTCGATGTTCAATTCCTGAAAAACTACAGCACAACCAGAATTATTCTTCACAAAACTTTTTACCGGATCGATGATTTTCATTTTTCAACCCTTTCCCCACAAATGTTTGTCTCTAGCCCATTGATATTCAGCAAGCCATAAAAAAGATAAACATATCTCTTTATATTTAATATAAAGTCTGTATAATGCCTTGTCAAGGTGTGATACCCCTTAATAGCAGATAAGAGAGAAATATTCTTGAACCCGATCTGCCGGGAATCCATCCTACCTTAAAAGAAAGATTAACCTCATTGAGGAAAAACCATGCAGGAAACCCAAACTTTTTCCGTTGAAAAAATCGAACTGACCCCGAACCCTCGTTCGGTAAAATTTATTCTGAACCAGACAGTGCTTGATGAAGGCTCCAAAACCATTGAAGAAGGTGGCTTTCTTGAAGTTGATGCCTTTGCCCACAATATTTTTGCCCTTGATATCGTTGACATGGTCTATTTGCGCGAAAATTTTGTTTCTGTCACTCTGACCTCTGCCGACCTTTGGGTGATTTTTAAGGACAAAGTCAAAAATATAATCGAAGCAGATTTAGGGAAGTATGAGGAAGGGGATAATGAAGTTTCTGCATCCATTCTTAAAGATTTTGATATGGAAAAATATCCTCAACTTTCCGATGATGAAAAAGTCATCATAGTTGAAGCCGTTCTTGACGAATCTGTTCGCCCTGCCCTGGCAAATGATGGTGGAGGATTGGAAGTGATCGAAGTGGATGGACAAATCGTCCGGATACGTTACCAAGGTGCCTGCGGAGGATGTCCGAGTTCCACAGGTGGCACTTTACGAGTTATTGAGAATCATCTCCGATCCCAACTGGACCCTGAGATCAAAGTCCATACCTACACTTAGCCTAAATACGCTCACACCACAGCAGTTATTACTACTTCATAGTAGTTCTGTGCCAGTCCCCATGGCTCCTGAATTCCGCCGAACTAAGCACTAAAGTTCTCCAACGAGAACCCCGTTATGTAGCTTTAAGGGTTGGTGTGTTCAAATTCTGCGGTAAGACCAAAAGAGTGCTATGAAGTCTCCTAAACTTGTTCTATTAGCTATGTTTTGTTTGATCGATACTTTCTGGTCTTCACACTTGGATTTCGCATGGGGTATTGAAAACAAAAGCAGGGTCATTTCACCCTACTGGCAATCAGACTCAGGGAGCTATTCATTCATCGCCGTTTCCCATTCAAGTCTAAGTTCAATTGCCTCACAGGTAGGTCTGGTTATCAACGTCATTCAGAATGATAATGCCACATTTGCCACGGCCACCACATTTACTATTTCTGCGGGAAGTACTGAGAGAATATTTATCGTCCGTACAAATCACCCCACCCTTTCAGCAGCAACAATCCCTTCAGCCAGATTTCTAGTAGGAACGACAAGTTTTAAACATGGCGGACTTAGAATTGAACCGGTTGCAACAGACCCCACTATTGTCACATCAACAGGAGGGAGGAGGGATATCACTATGCTTAATTTCTGGGGTGGTGTGGTCATAGAAAACAATGTCTCTGGTTTTGCCATGGAATTTGTGGGTGACATGCATGATAGTTCGGCTACACCCGGCATGGATGATTCAGCCGCAGTAAGCGGGGTTAATTAAGTTTGAATTTTATGACCGAAAATAAAAGCGAAAGAAAAGAATTACACCCAAAGCTTCCCCAAAAGTGTCTGGCTTTCCTTCTATTGGTAATGGTTCTATGGCTTTCACTTTCTTCTGCAGGACTTGCTCAAATAACAGCAGTCCCCTCTACAGATGATAAAGCAAGAGTTGTATTGGCCCCATACGCCCAGTCAATACCTAACGACAGCTATACTTTTATGTCAATCAATCACTCCTCTCTCGACACAGCCTTGACCCAAGTGGGTGTGGCACTCGAAGTTTTGGGCATGACCACTGTCCCTGATAGCGCAACAGGCCGATCTACCATATTCACTATTGATGCAGGGGAAACTCATAGAATATTTATTGTAAATAATTCGCACTCCACTATTAACTCTTCCAACTCTGCCTTTACTGACTCTCGAACTCATTTGATTTTTGCCGCAGACTCAGCTCAGTTTGGCAGTGTCAGGGCAGTCTCCATCAATGAAAACCCGATAACTCCAACAACCGTAAACTCTATAAGAAAATATAACAATCTCAGCCAATTGAGTTTCTGGGGTGTGGTTTTTGTCGAATCCAGCGGAACTGGGTTTTTCATGGAATTCATCGGCGATGCTCATGACTCCACAATAGGTCGAAATTTTGGCCCATTAAATGGTGTTTCAGGAATCTCTAGCGGGGTTGCCCGAGGCATAAATTGATATCAACTATTTTTATAAAGCCAACAAATTTGGGAGCTTGCTCTACTTGCATAGAAAAGCGACACATTTCTTTTCCATTGGCCTGATAATAGCCTTAACGGTTTCATGGAACGCAGAGGCCCTTGAAGAAGACCCCACAGAACACCTTCCTCCTTACCTGTTCACAACTCCAGACTATGCCGCGGACATACCGGTTCGGCAAAACCCTACTATTGTCCGCTCCCGTTTCGTAGATATCAATTTCAACCTTCTACCTAACCCTGATAAAAAATATACTGCAGAGCAGGGTGATGAAATTCCATTGATCCTGAATTTTTTTCCGGATTTGAGTTCACAGCTCTCATTGAGAAAATAAGAAAAAACCGATCTGGTAGTTTTTCCTGGTATGGAAAATTAAAAGACATTCCTATGAGCCAGGTCGTTTTAGTCGTGAAAGAAAATATGGTATTTGGAAACATTTCAAAACCAAACTTCACCTATCAGATACGACATATCAATGACAATATTCACGCTGTTTACGAAATCGATCCCTCCAAGTTTCCTCCCACAAGTGAACCGATCACTCCTATTATAAAATCACCTTCATCCAGCGTGAAAAATCAACCCACACAGAAACCTTCTTCTAAACCGGAAATAGGTCATGACACTAGAGGGGATGCTCCATCATCAGGCGGTACAACTGACTCTCTGAGCCCATCAGAAAGTTCCAACATTTCAATCCCAGAAACTCAAGCTGATGATGGCTCCATAATTGATGTTTTGTTCGTTTACACAGAGGAGGCCCGTCTTAAAGAAGGTGGAACCAGCGCTATAGAAAGCCTTATTGATTTGACAGTTTCCGTTACCAATGCTTCCTATTCAAACAGTGGAGTGAGTCATGTCATCCGGGAGGCAGGTAAGGAGCAGATAAGTTTTTCAGAAAATAGTTTCACTTTCTCAGGGTTTTTAAACTCCGCTCAAAACGGATCAATCTCCGGACTACACGCCCTTAGAGATGCAAATAATGCAGATCTGGTAGCCATTCTGGTAGATGGGGATAATAGCCTTTGTGGCCTCGCATATTTGATGGAAACCGTATCCACAAACTTTGCTCCTTTTGGCTATTCAGTTTCCCAAACTGACTGCGCTGCAGCTAATCTTACAGTCGCGCATGAGATCGGACATAATATGGCTGCGCGCCATGACCGCGCCAATGACAATACAAATGTACCTTTCACTTTCAACCACGGATATTTCGACAGCTCCAATGGTTTTCAAACCATCATGGGTGCGTCTACAACTTTCATCACCCGAATTCAGCACTTCTCTAATCCCAACGTTTTATTTAATGGTGCGGTAACCGGGATCGCGGAAGGAAGTTCTCTGGCAGCAGACAACCGCCTGACTTTTCAAAACACAGCCTTTACCGTCTCAAATTTCAGGCAAATTGCATCACCAGCCTTCGAATCAATCGCTTCCTTTGACAACTCCAAGAGAGTGATATCACCTTATTGGCAATCAGACGATTTCTCATATTCTTTTATCTCTGTTACTCACCCTTCACTTTCCAATATGGCATCTCAAATTGGTGTCACGGTTCGAGCCATAAAAAATGATGGCACTTTATTTGGTTCCGCCACGTCATTCACGATTGGAAGTAATGTTACGAGGCGAATATTTATCGTTCGATCCACCCACCCCAACATCAATAGCACCTCTTTTCCAGGTACCGAGCTAATCACCGGAAACTCTTCCTATCAACATGGGTTTATCCATTTAAATCCTGTAGCAAGTAATCCTGAGGTTAGTGTTGGAGGTTTTCGTGACATTACCATGCTCAGTTTCTGGGGAGCAGTGGTTATAGAAGCCAATTCCACCGGATTTGCCATGGAATTTGTCGGTGACACACATGATAGTGCCGCCACACCCGGCATGGATGATTCTGCTACTGTGAGCGGGGTTAATTAATTTAAGTTGGGAAAAGTGAATGTTCGCCAACCTTCAGATAAACCAACCTAACCGGCCTTCCTTTTCAGGTTAGCCCCAGGGCTATTTGAATAATTTCCCGGTCGGTGTGTTTAGAAACAGGTCCAGCGATATATCTTCCTGTTTTAAAAACCCATGATGTGGCAGGCTTCTCTGAGAGACCAGTTCAATAACCGCACAGACCGAAGCGGCAGTCGTCCATGAAATGGCTTTCCAGTTTCGTGATTTGATCTCTTTCGGAAAATAACTGCGCACAAATTCATCCCGAGCCAGCTTGCCTTCCTTCCACCCTTCCACCGCAACATGAACATAGACAACATCATCGTTGACGGGTGGCTTGGCGTGAACCAGAATATCTCCTGCTTCCGTTCTGCGGTTTCTCATATACAACTCGTTAAAGAAAAAACGCATCAATTCGCCATGTCCGGGATAGCGAATGGTTTTATAAGTTAAATGTTCAACTTTCCCATCAAAAGTTTCACACAAAGTGCCCAGCCCTCCTGAAGTGGTGAAAGCCTCGAGTTGCACACCATCGATCACAATGGTTTCCAGTCCTTCCATAGCTGGAACACTGGCCCGTTGCCCATCCTGAATGACTTCGCAGTCATTGAGATATTCATTGACCACTCCTTCGGCGGACCAGTTAAACGCATATCCGAGGAGTCCACGTGGATGCTGAGGCAAAGCCCCGACCCGAAGTTCCATACTGCGCAGACGTTCGAATCCCCTAGCCAGATTCGCCCCACAAATTCCGACAAACCCCGGAGCCAGACCACATTGCGGAGCCATGAGCCCTTTTGCAGATTCTGACATTTCCCGAATAGCGGTCGTGGTTGGCACATCTTCCGTCAAATCAAAATAATGCCTCCCCGCCTGATGCACTTTTCTGGCCACTGCCAGATTCAAATGAAATGGAAGACAGGTGAGCGTAGCATCATATCCCGCAATCGCCTGCTCCAAGGCAACTTCATCGGTAACAGAAGCTGAAATCACCTTGAACGGGTAATCCTCATCCGGGCTGGTATCAAAACCAGTGACCTGATATCCATTTGACTGCAATAAAATTGCGGCCAAACTTCCTACGCGCCCAAGACCAATCACCAGCACAGATTTAATGATCTTATCCATTCGAAATCCTTTAACGAAAATTTTGCTTCAATAGTACTTCCATAGCATTGGCAATCTACAACCAGGGTTTCTCAAAATTGCGCAATTTTCCAGGTTCTATAAGCTCCCGTCAAGTTTCGGGTTTTGAATCCATTCAGCATCAATTGGCGACAGGCAAAATAGGAGCGCTGACCCGTCTGGCAATACACAATGATCTCCCGGTCTTTGGGTAGCTCCGCAAGACGCCGACGAAGTTCAGGCAAAGGAATGTGACGAGAACCTGGAATATAGCCTTCTTCTCTTTCATCGTCATCGCGAACATCCAAGAGGATAACCTTTTGAAAATCCAGGGTCGCTACTTCGTGCCATTGAGTATTTTGAATTTCTTTTTGGATAACATGTTGAGCCACCATTCCAGCCAGGTTTACGGGGTCTTTGGCTGCCCCAAAAGGGGGTGCATAAGCCAGTTCCAGGTCTTCCAAGTCGTGAATAGTCAAATTAGACTTTAAAGCCGTCGCCAACACATCGATGCGTTTATCCACACCATCCTTACCCAGGACCTGCGCTCCCAATAGTTGGCCATTGTTGGGATCAAATAAAATTTTCATGGCTATTCGTTGCGACCCGGGATAATAGTTTGCATGAGACGCGGGATGCAAATGAACAACTTCATAAGGAATTTTATGCTTTTGCAAAGTCTTCTCATTAGCTCCGGTGCAAGCGGCAACCATGTCAAAACACCTTAAAATAGCTGTTCCACAGGTTCCAGAATATTTCATCTTACCGCCAAAAATATTTTCAGCAACAATTCGTCCCTGCCTGTTTGCCGGGCCCGCAAGCGGAACCAAAGCCCATTCCCCTGTCACAAAATCACGCACTTCAATGGCATCCCCCAACGCCCAAATATCAGGGTCACTCGTTCGAAGATTTTCATTGACCCTGATCCCTCCCCGGTCGCCCGTTTCCAAACCAGCCATTTTGATCAACTCTGATTCGGGGCGAACCCCTATTCCAAGAATAACCATGTCCGCAGGGATACGTGTCCCGCTTTTCAACTCAATTACAGCAGCACCCTTCTTATTGGACTCAGGTTTATCGAAGCAGGCAACAGGATCGTCCAAATGCATTACAACATCTCTGGAGTCAAGCTCCTGATGGAGCCACGCAGCCATCTCCGGGTCAAGCGGAGCCATCACCTGAGGCAGACCTTCCACCAGAGTGACACTCAGCCCTCGTCTATGAAGTTGTTCCACCATTTCCAGACCAATAAAACCCCCTCCAATCACCACCACATTGGAGACTTCTTTTTCGTTGATCCAATTGAGTATGGCCTCCACATCTGGAATGCCTCGCACAGAGAAAATGCCTTCCTGATCAATTCCAGGAATCGGAGGCTTTAAAGGACTGGCACCCGTAGAAATTACCAGGTCATCATAGGCTTCCCAATACTCCTTATTGGAATTCAGGTCGTAAATTCGGATTTGTTTCCTGGATGGAGCAATCTCAACAACTTCAGACATCACACGCACATCGAGATTAAATCGAGAACGCAACCCTTCCGGGGTTTGAACCAACAAGTCATCTTTATCCTGAATTTCACCCCCGATATAATAAGGAAGCCCGCAATTGGCAAAAGAAACATACGGACCCCGTTCAAACATAATGATCTCCGCATCCTCAGAAACTCTTCGGGCATGTGCAGCAGCAGTCGCCCCACCTGCCACCCCTCCAACAATTAAAATACGTTTATGCATAAATCAGGCTCGAAAAAGTTATAGGTATCTATCACCAAATATCATTTCATGATGCAACCTGTTTTTCCTTAATCAGGAACACTTTCTTTTCTATAATACAATATAATCCCAACAGGAAAATTGACCATGAATCATCAAAATTTAACTGCTAGAAACGATACTCAGTTTGTCCTTGTCCACTTTACCGGAGAAGATTCGTCCACCTACGAGGACATCAAGCAATCGCATCTTGATTCAGGAGAGACTGAGATTGGTTTCCATTTCATCATCACAGCACAAGGCACTACTTTGATGGGAAGGCATGTCTCAAGAGTGGGGTTCCATCACCCGGAACACAACGATATAAGTGTCGGAGTCTGCATAATAGGAATTCGAGACGAAATGAGCGATGAGCAATCCATCGCCCTCACTTTATTACTCGAAAAACTAAAATCTGATTATCCTGCTCTGGAAACCGTCAAATACCTGTACAAAAACCACTAGGCGCAAAGCTGCGACAGCTCTTTCTCTAGCTGGCAACGAGCCAACTCGGCTGAATGAGCCATCGCTTTATCTGACAAAAAAACTTATCTCCACTTGACGAAATCATACTCGTTCCCGCACACTGGAGTGGGCAAACTGTTGGAAAGTGACCATTCCTTATCGGAAGCCCAATTATAACGCCCAAAAGGAGATAGATTAATGATCCGGCAGGCTTTAAAAGTTTTCAAAGCTTTAAATTCAAATGAGAAACCCTGGCAGCTAAGCCTGGGTCTGGCCTTTGGTGGCATAATCGGCCTGATGCCATTATGGACTCCACACAATATCGTCCTTTTGTTTCTTGCCTTTATCATTAATTTAAACTTCGCCCTTCTACTCATTGGATTGTTCTTTTTCTCAGGCATCGCCTACATTCTTGATCCTATGTTTCATCAAATTGGTTTGGCGGTTCTGACCTCAGAGGGAATGCAGGAGTTCTGGAACGGATTCTTCAGCAATTCAATTTTCCTGTTTGACCGACTGAACAACACACTTGTTATGGGAAGTCTGATTTTTTCTGTGATTTCAGCGGTGCCACTGTTCTTCCTCATCAATTTCCTCATTCGAAAATACCGCGAGAATTTGATGGGCATCCTTGAAAAAATCCCTTTTCTTAAATCTCTCAAACTCGCGAAAGCGTTCGACACAGTAACAGGAGGCGGATCATGAAAATTTTCCGCTGGCAGGGAGTTCTGGCTTTCGCTCTACTCGGTGGACTGGCCGGGGCATTCCTGATTCTGTTCCTCGACGGCATGATCGAAAGAGGCATTGAAAAAAAAGGTTCGGAAGCAGCTAAAACCCAGATTGATATCGGTTCCCTGACCACATCTTTATTGGCGCAATCTGTAGCTTTGTCCGGAATTGAAATCGCCAACCCGGATAACAATATAGAAAATCTGATCCAGTTTGAAAAACTTTCACTGGACCTTGATGGCGCCCAAATTGTTTCACGTAAAGTAATCATCGACGAACTTCAAGCCCACGGTATCAAGCTGAACCAGAAACGGACCCAGCCTGCAAAAGTTCCAGCAGGAGTTGAGTCCTCTCAAGAAGCAGGACAAGAAACAGACTCTGCGGACCAAAAAGGTCTGTCCCTTCCCGGGTTGGGCGGGTTGAGCATGAAATCTCCCGAAGAGATCCTCAAGTCCGAAAAACTGGAAACCCTGGAAATCGGGAATCGCGCAAAAAAAACAATCGATGATTTAAAAACCAAATGGCAGAAAAAATTCGAGACCGACCTTAACCCCAATGCTATCAAGGAAACAAAGCAGAAGCTGGCTGAATTGCAAAATATAGTCAAAGGCGGAGACCTGACAGAAATTCCCAAAGCCTTACAGGAATTTGAAAGCCTGCAGAAAGATATCAAGAGCCGAATGGACCGCATCACCTCGATGAAATCTGAACTCCAAAAAGATATCAAAATGGCCAAGCAACAGGTCGCTGACTTAAAGAATCTTCCTCAAAAAGATTTTGAGCGATTAAAAAATAAATATTCTCTCAGTCCCGGTGGCGGAAAAAACATTCTCGGTTCAATGCTGGAAGGCCCGTTAAAGGAAAAACTCGACAAAGCCTGGAAAGCCTATCAATTGATCGGCCCTTACCTGAATAAAGGCAAGGGCTCATCCCCCGCTGAACAGGTCTATGTCCGCGGCAAGGGCATCGATATCTCATTTTCCAAGGCTTCCCCCTATCCGGACTTTCTGCTCCGACATGGAGACTTGTCTTTGATTCTATTCGACACTGAAGTTAAAGGTGAGGTGAATGACCTGTCCGACAATCAAAGCGTCTACGGGAAACCGGCCAAGCTGAACTTTCAATCAGGCAAGAACCAAAACTTTAATTCCTTTGCCCTGGACATCACGCTGGATAAGACCGGCCCACAATCACTGGACGCCATTGTTCTAGATATGCAAGGACTCAACCTGAAAAACACAGGTCAGGCAGAATTGAAAGAAGGCTTGGCAAAAATCAAAGGTCAGTTAACCATCATTGATGAAAACAATTTGAACGGGAATTTCAAAGCAGAACTGGATAGCGTTGTACTTTCAATCCCGAAACAGGATGGCAATGAACTGGCTAACACCATCGCCCAGTCACTATCAAGTATTGACCGAATCAATATTTCAGTCGGAATCAGCGGAACAATAGAAAATTATCAGCTGGATATAAAATCCAACCTTTCCGAGATTGTCTCAAAAGCCGTCAAGAAGGCCTTTGCCGGAAAAATGAAAGGATTCGAAAGTTCCCTGATGTCTGCCATTCAAGCGAAAACCGGCGGAGTCCTTTCAGAAACCAAGGGTTCACTTTCCGGCCTTCTCGGTCAGAATAAAATTTTAGGAGATAGTGGGTCCGCTTACGGCGGGTTGCTGGGCGAAGCCAAAAATGGGGCCACCAGTAAAGCAGTTCCCAAAGGCCTTCCCTCATTACCCGGTGGTTTAAAACTTCCGTTTTAATCCAGAAAGCTTAAAACCTGATAACGCCAGAACCTATATCAGCATTAGAGGCTTAGGTCAGTACTCGCCTTCGATACGCCACCATCAAAGAAAAAATCAGAGCTACCACCGCTATGGTTGCCGGAAATAGCACCGTCGTCAGGGAATAATTTTCCAGGGCTGAAATCACAACAAGGTTTCGCCCTGCCATAATCACATAAAACATCAGCTGCTCTTCAAAAGGACTAATGTATGACCTTCTGAAGGTAGGAGCAAACCCCAGCACATCGACCGTGGTCAATATCAACACGGCCCATAGCGGATCAGAGGTCAGGTACCATATAGGCAGAGAGGTCATGGCCACTATAAAAAACAACCGATCCATACGGGTGATGGTGCTGTCTGACCTTTTGATATAGGCCAAGAAGGCAACATAGATTGAAATAATACCGGAAAAGCCTATCACCCAGGCACCCGCGCCTCCTTTATCGGCAAGCTGAGCCAGAAAAACTATACAGGTGGAAGTCCCCCAAATTACCCAGGAAAACACATGCGGTTTTGTTTTCCCCTGAATAATGGAACGTATATAGGGGTAATAGGCAAAAATTGTTAGCCCGATAGCAATCGCACTTAGAAGCTCTTTGTACATCACATCGGAGAACCATTAAAGGGAGGATTTATCTTTGGAAGCCATGCCTTTAAGAAGAGGCTCGCTCAATAGCCTGTTTGATTAGGTCGGCAGCATGCTCTGCATTTTCCCAACCCTCCAACTCGACCCATTTCCCTACCTCCAAATCTTTATAGTGAGCAAAAAAATGAGTGATTTGATCTAGAAGGATTTTAGGCAAATCGGTGTATTCTTTGACATCTGCATAATAAGGGTTCAAGGCATCAACCGGAACAGCCAGAACTTTTTCATCCGCCCCTTTTTCATCTTTCATTTTCAAAACCCCGACAGGCCGGCAACGAACGACGCAGCCGGACAAAAACTCCACAGGGGATGCGACTAAAATATCTATAGGGTCACCATCCTCGGAAAGGGTATGCGGCACAAACCCATAATTACAAGGGTAGCGCATTGAAGTGTGCATAACGCGATCCACATATAGCGCACCGGACTTCTTATCCATTTCGTATTTCACCGGCTCCCGACCAAATGGAACCTCAATGATAACGTTGATATCCCATGGAGGTGTTTCGCCGATCGGTATTTCATCAATAATCATAATAAGTAACTTATTTTGTGGAATGGATATCCATTCATGGTTAATCTCTCACCCGGTATTGGGACAATAACTATATTTTGGAAGAGTCAAACTGGCCTGGCTATTAATGCACTCTGGAAATGCTTGAGTAAATGGAAAGATTCAGTTAGTTACCTATCCCATATGGGAATGCCGAGGGCCGGAATCGAACCGGCACGGGGTTACCCCCGAGGGATTTTAAGTCCCTTGCGTCTACCAATTCCGCCACCCCGGCTTAGGTGTACATGCTTTTGGAAAATGTTCCGGCAGAAAATGGGGGCCGCTGGAACT
>JAJDBI010000051.1 GCA_029261435.1 Nitrospinaceae bacterium | reverse complement strand
CGCGCCTCGCAGTTTCCTGATTACTCAAACCACCTAACGCCAGAATAAATAAAATGGTTGCCCCTACATAAGAGGCGGTTACGATACCTTCACTCATCTTTCCGCCTCCTATCTACGAAACATTTCGAGCATGCGCCGTGTTACCGCAAACCCACCTGTTATATTAATGGCTGTAATCAGCACTGCGAATCCAGCAACCCATGTGATTGTCATATCCGCCGAACTGATTTGTAATAAAGCTCCAATGATAATGATACTGCTGATGGCATTGGTCACACTCATGAGCGGTGTGTGCAAAGCCGCCGACACATTCCAGATGACCATGTAGCCAACAAAACAAGCCAGAACAAAAACCGTAAAATGAGCCATGAAAGAAGCCGGTGCGACCGCACCCAACCCAAACAAGGCCAATGCACCTGCGCCGAAAGTGACCAGAGGTCCCATGACTGAAGGCTCTTCTTCCTTCTCGGGCTCAGCTGGTTTAGGTTCTTCCTTCGGTTTTGCCGGTGCCGCCGACAGTTTTGGCGCCGGTGGCGGGAAGGTGATTTCGCCTTCCTTAACCGCTGTTGCGCCGCGAACCACCTCGTCTTCAAAGTCGACTTTGGCGTTGCCGTCTTTTTCCTTGGTCATATCTGTAAGCAGGTGACGTAAATTTGTTCCATATAGTTGGCTGGCCTGCGCCGCCATACGACTGGGCAGGTCTGTGTAACCAATAATGGAAACCCCATGCTTCTTGACTATTTTCCCAGCTTCAGAGAGCTTGCAGTTACCACCTTGTTCAGCGGCAAGGTCTACGATCACACCACCATCCTTCATGGCGACAACATGCTCTTCCAAAATCAATTCTGGTGCCGGTTTTCCAGGAATCAATGCGGTGGTGATGATGATGTCCACTTCTTTGGCCTGCTCGGCGAAGAGGGCCATTTCCGCTGCGATGAATTCTTTACTCATCACTTTTGCGTAACCGCCGGTGCCTGAACCCTCTTCTTCAAAGTCAACCTCGAGGAATTCCGCGTCCATACTTTCGATCTGTTCTTTCACTTCCGGTCGAGTATCGAAAGCCCGCACAATAGCACCCATACTTTTTGCGGCACCAATAGCGGCCAGACCCGCAACGCCCGCACCGATCACCATGACCTTGGCAGGAGGAACTTTTCCCGCTGCCGTAATCTGTCCGGTGAAGAACCGACCAAAATTCTGAGCCGCCTCGACCACTGCACGGTATCCGGCAATATTCGCCATGGAACTGAGTGCATCCATTTTCTGGGCACGCGATATGCGTGGCACCATGTCCATGGCCATGGCCGTAACTTTTTTCTCTGCTAATGTTTTGAGTAATTCGGGATTTTGTGCCGGCCAGAGAAACGAAATAAGAATTTGCTTCTCTTTCAGCAAGTCCACTTCTTCGGTGTTCAGGTCCGGATTAAGTTCAGGGCCACGAACTTTTAAAATAATGTCGCTTTCAGACCAGATCTCTTTGGCATTTTTGACAACTGTCACGCCCGCTTCTACATAAGAAGCATCTGAAAAATGCGCACCGGAACCAGCACCTGCCTCAATCGCGACTTCAAAGCCCAGTTTGATGAGCTGCTTCGCGACTTCCGGGGTAGTAGCCACCCTTTTTTCGCCAGCATGTACTTCTTTTGGGATACCAATCTTCATCGCTTTTCTCTCTCATTCAAGAATGGTTTTGGGGGAATAATTAAGCGCATAAGACTACCATAAAATCACTGATTTATCTAAAAATCTCGTGGAAGGGGTGGAAAAGAACCTGTTTAGCAGAAATTGTTATCTGCAGTCCAGACTCTGCCCGAGCGAAGCCGAAGGATTCCTCAAGAATGTCAGATTTTGCAGGCTCAGGGAAAAGCAAAAAGACCGCCTCCCCGGACTATCGGAGAGGCGATTCGGTTAATTCTAAACATTATTAATTATAAGGTGCTGCCGGTGGCGTAAAGTCCGCCGTCCAGCGGGCAATACCCTTACTCAGCCGCACCTCATCCAAATGACCTTCATAGTACTCTCCATTGCCACTACTCCCCACTGTTACAGGCGATGAATTATCATATAAGCTAAGAGTGCTTGTAAAAGATGACTGCTGAACACCATCTTTAAACAGACGAAATGTATCACCCTGACGTGTTACGGCAAGATGTTGCCAGGCGTCGACATCCACTGTACCAAGAGATATAGTAAAAGCCACATCCCAACCTACACCAGAAGATGCATAAAACTGCCAGTTAGCACCATTCTGAAAAATCAGATAAGGTGAGACACTCGATCCTTTATTTAAAACCCGCGCAGAACTAGTTACACTCGTCGGATAAGCCCAAAATTCAACGGTGAAATCTTCTGAAGCACCAAATTCAAAATCATCACTATCCGGAATGCTCAAGTAGTCATCCGTCCCATCGAAAGAGGCAAAGTTGCCTCCTGCAGGACTTGCTGGATTATTTGTATCAGGGGTCTGCTGCGTCGCACCGTTAACAGGGGTAACCGTATGCGGAGGGTTGGTAGCCCCATTGGCGACATCATTAAAGTTGCCATCAAAATGTAGAAGTAACTTTGTAAACGCATCATTCCCGCCGATTCCGGAAATGACTTCATCTAGCAAGATCAAACCTTCTGAAAAACCATTGGCGTTGCTCAACTTTAGTTTATGGTGTCCTGCAGCACGGCCTGTACCGGAAGGTGGAGTGACAATGACCTGTTGCCCCGTTGAGAGGAGGCCTTTAGCCTGAATGTCATAAGGCACGCCACCTACGGTGACTGTCGGGTCAGTGGTTCCCTGAAACAGGTCTGTACCATTTATATCAATGGCGAGGTTATTTCCTGATCCTGAAGGGGTGTCAAACTCATTAGCAAAAGTGATCTCCACGCCGTCAGCACTGTCTTCGACATTAACAGGTGGAGCGGAGATGGTGATCTGACTTCCGTCAGAGTTTACAGTAACTCCTGTTCCACCCACAATCTGGCTTTCCAGAAAATCGGCAGTATCACCAGCAGAAACTTTAACCTTGTCATCATCAAGCCCGCTGAAGTTGGTGATGGTCTCTGCTCCCAATGTGATTTGAGTGGTCGCTTCGAGGTTGGTGAATTTTCCTGCCTGGGGAGTAGTGAGACCAATCGTAGAATTGTCTATAGCTCCTTGCGCCCACACTCCAGATGAAACCAGCAAAAACCCAAACACCAATAATGATCCAATTAGTTTTTTCATGCTTAAACCCTCCTAAATAGTAAGTAAACGAGTTTTGACAGAGGATTTGTTGACATATAAGCAAACCAAGAACAACCATTATTTTCAATGGTTTGGCGAGACCAGAAATACCGGGCGGGTTTACAGTGGGTTTGGAGGGAGAAAAATGGAGGGGATTACTTAATCAGGGAATCTGCAAAACTCAGGATAGTGAATAAACTAAAATCTCTGATTGTAAATCACCCCGACCCTCTTTGTTAAAGTGGGAGCAACCTTTCTTAAGCCGCGATAACTCTTTGTCAGCGGTAAAAAGCCATTGCTATCTGCCACCGGCGGCTCGCCGGTCAGTCCTGGTCGTCGAAGAGGTTAGAGGCCAGGCTTTTTCGGGCTGTGCGGGCCTCTTGATCGGCGCGGGTGATGCCACCATCGTAGTCGTTGTAGTCGACAAATTGCAGGACCGGTTCCATCTCCGGATGGAGTTTGAGGTATTGACGCGCCATCATTTGCGCCGTACGCCGATATTTGGGGTGACCGGCTTTCTGAGTGCGCAGTTCAACAAGATGCCCCAACTCCCTGAGGTTCATACCCACGTTCCAGCGGATGAAGTGATTGAACAGGGTGGCATACTGCGCTTCCTGCTCCATACCTGCTCGTTTGAGGTCGCGGTGCAAAGATTCGGTGCGCTCAAAACATTCCTGCACCTTCGAACCCATGCCTACCTCATCAATTTCCTCCGGCACCGAATAACCCAGGTCGATTCCCAGATCCTGTCTTTGCTGGGTGAGCATGCGGTGGCGTTGCAGGTCACGGTATT
>JAJDBI010000050.1 GCA_029261435.1 Nitrospinaceae bacterium | reverse complement strand
TGAAGAAAAACTGCTGTTTCCCGACATATCCGAAAAGGCTTTGACGGTCTGTGTGAGTCGGGCATTTACAAGAGCGGGTTATCCGTGGTTCTCGTTTCACAAACTACGGCATACTGCGGCTTGCTATTTACTTGAACAAGGAGTTGAGTTGGCAACCATTGCGGAATTACTTGGGCATTCATCTATCAAGGTAACGATGGATTTTTATGCACGGGTAAAACCGGAAGCGTTGCGAAAAGCGGTAGGGATGTTCGATGTTTGAACCCCTTTTAAACCGCCAATATAATGACTAGGCTGTAAACTATTGAATTTAAGTAGCCCCAAGGGGAATCGAACCCCTGTTTCCGGCGTGAGAGGCCAGCGTCCTAGCCGCTAGACGATGGGGCCATATAAAATGGCTGGTGTTTATTGTAACTCAAACGAGAATATTAAAACCCGTCTTTTTCCATGATGGGCGGACCGGACCGTTTTTTCTTTTTCTCTTTACGGATCACTTCTTCCGATTCCAGGTCGCGTTTGTTCACTCCAAAAATCAGGTAAACCATTAAGGGATATGCGGGTAAAGACAGTATCCCCCATGTTGCCATGAACTTACCACCTGCTGAAATTGTACCGCCATCATCCCCTTCACTTCCACCTGTGCCAAAGGCCAGGAACAGGATAAACCCCAGAAGCATGCCCATTAATGAAGAAACAGCGGTTTTATGGGACACTTCATTCATATATAGTGTCGACAAAACCGGGAAGTCGCTGACATAAGCGCCGAGTAACCCCAGAGTGAACATGATAAAAATCGCCATCATCAAGAAATCGTTAGTGATGGCTATCGTCGCGACTAGCTGATATACGGGAGCCCAAAGCGCGATAAGAAATGGATTTCGATATATATTCATACTTCCTTACAAAAAAAAACCGCCCTTTAGCCGGGCTGGTAATAACTTCTTCTGGTTAGTCCAGAGGAATTGGCTCGGGTACAAGGGCTCGAACCTCGACATCCAGAATCAGAATCTGGCGTCCTACCATTAGACGATACCCGACCACTAATTCCTTGGAAACCTTAGTTATAATAGTTATAGATATGAGTACTGTCAAGTTCGTTTGCGGAGAACCTCGGTTCAAGGAGTTATTACTCATTTTCAACATGATTAGTGAAAGGAACCTCTTTTTATGCGCATAATTTCGGGCACTGCCCGGGGAACCCGTCTGGTCAGCCTTGGCTCAGCCGACATCCGCCCTACTCTCGATCGGGTTAAGGAGTCGTTTTTCAATCAGGTCGGGCCAGGGTTAGAGGGGTTGACCTTTCTCGATCTGTTCGCGGGCAGTGGAAGCATGGGCATTGAAGCACTCAGTCGAGGTGCTGAAATGGCGGTGTTTGTCGAACCCAACCCGGAAGCTCAGCGCATCATCATGGAAAACCTGGAAAAGTGTCGGATGACAGGCCATTCTCCACGCTGGGTTCTATTAAAATCCCCTGCCCTTGCAGGATTGAAATCACTCAAAGAGCGGGAATTGAGCTTCGACCTGGTTTTTGTGGACCCGCCTTTTGCAGATGACTTGTATGAACCTACCTTGCTGGGTCTATCGTCATCAGAGATACTGCATCAGGATTCTATGGTAGTGGTGGAACATTTCCATAAAACCGTTTTGCAGAAAAACTATGATAGACTTGAGCTTTACAAAGATCGGCGTTTGGGCGATTCCTGCCTTTCTTTTTTCAGCCTTAACGATTCCCTTTAAAACATGACAACTGCGGAAAAAACAGAAAAAATTGTTGTCGCCATGAGTGGCGGGGTAGACAGCTCGGTTGCCGCCGGGATCATGAAAGAGCGTGGATTCGAAGCTGTTGGGGTTTCCCTGCAGTTATGGAATTATTCCAACTCAGATAACCGGTTCGGCACTTGCTGTTCCCTTGATGACATGGCCGATGCCCGACGGGTCGCAGAGCGGGTCGGCATCCCCTTCTACATCCTCAACATGGAAAAAAAGTTTAAGGAAGAGGTGGTGGATTATTTTATCTCGGAGTACATGCAGGCGAGAACACCGATTCCCTGTACACTGTGCAACCAGAAACTAAAGTTTGAAGAGTTGATCCACAAGGCCGAATCGTTTGGAATTCGACGCATTGCCACCGGGCATTACGCCTCCATTGTCAAGCATTCTTCCGGCAGATTAATGGTACGTCGAGGACGAGACAGGTTTAAAGACCAAAGTTATTTTCTATTCAACCTGTCACAGGAACAACTTGAGCGGCTTGAATTTCCACTTGGCAACATGGATAAAAAGGAAGTGCGCGAACGAGCCAGGCAATTGGGATTGAATGTGGCAGAGAAGGCCGAGTCGCATGAAATCTGTTTCATTCCTGACAACGATTATCCCAAATTCATCGCCAAACAGTTAAACGGCAAAGCCCTGCAAGAGGGGGAGATCGTCAACTCTTCTGGTAAAGTGCTGGGCAAACACCCAGGCTACCCGGCTTTCACCATTGGACAGAGAAAAGGGCTCAATCTCGGCGGACTCAAGGAACCTCACTTTGTAACACATATCGACCCTGTGCTAAACCGTGTCACTGTAGGACCCAAGCACGAGCTCGCCCGACCTGACTGCACGGTGAATCAGGTAAAATGGAGTCTCGACTTTTCCGGTCCGTTTCGCGCCGATGTGCAGATCCGTTATCGGCATCAGGGAGTCCCTGCAACGGTAACACCGCTTGAAGGGTTACGTGCAAATATCGAGTTTGATGACCCACAAATTTCCATCGCACCCGGACAGTCTGCCGTGTTTTATCAAGATGACTGCGTCGTCGGTGGTGGGTGGTTGGAATGAGCGAAGCGGTTCAAGTAGCAGTCGAAGCGGCTTTAGCCGCTGGGAAAATCCTGCGCGAACGCAAGGATTCCATCGGGAAAGTATCATACAAAGAATTTTATGACCCCGTCACAGAGATCGACCTCCTGTGCGAGAAAACGATCATCGACAGGATCAAGCAAACTTTTCCCGACCACGATATCCTGGCTGAAGAATCTGGTACTACTCAAGGTAGTTCGTCATCGAGCAAATGGATTATTGATCCCCTCGATGGCACCCTGAACTTTTCACACGGTTATCCTTGTTATTGCGTTTCCATAGGACTCGAACGCGAAGGTCGGTCAGAAGTCGGAGTGGTGTACAACCCCTGTCTGGACGAGTTGTTTGTCGCTGAATTAGGCAAAGGCGCGACCCTCAACAGCAAACCCATCAAGGTTTCTACAATTCCGACATTAAGAGAAAGTCTGCTCGTCACAGGTTTTCATCCCAAAGTGATCAACTCTCTGGATGACAACTTAAACCATTTTTGCCGATTCATGAAAATGTGTCAGGCTGTGCGCCGTCCCGGATCTGCCGCGATGGATCTGGTATATACGGCAATGGGTCGGTTTGAAGGTTTCTGGGAGCTCAAGCTTTGTCCCTGGGATGTCGCCGCAGGAGCGTTGATTGCAACAGAAGCTGGAGCAACCCTGTCAAAGTTCGATGGCTCCCCCGCAACAATTTACGACGAGGAAATTCTCGTTAGCAACGGCCTGATTCATCAAGAGATGGTGGATGTCCTGCAAGCGGGGAAAGGCTAAGAAGTCAAAGCAGGTTTGCACTTTTCCTCTACCATGAAAAGAATATTCCTATTGATTCTAATCATTGCCTCTGGCTGCCAATCCGCACCAAAAGCCTGCGTCGGTTGTGATCATGATCTTTATCTATGGAAAGTGGCGGTGGATACCGTTACGCATGCCAACTTCCCCGGCGAAGAGTATAACGCCGTGGTGCATTATGCAGACTTTTCCAATGCCTGGGTGACAACGGGAAAAGACGTACACATCACTGATGATCTTCTACATCAGTTGACAAAAGAACAGAGAGTGGCTGTCGCAGCACATGAAATAGGACATTTGAAGGCGGGTCATTACTATTCCAATATGGGTGTTTCTATTCTGACATCCATCGCCTTTACAGTTGCCAATGTGTTTTTGCCTGGAGTGGGCTATGCCGAGTACCTGGTGAAACCGGCTGTAGTTGGTGGGTTTTCGCGCCCACAGGAACTGGAGGCCGACAAACTGGGAGTCGGTTATCTGATAAAAGCTGAAACCCCACCCCATCATTTGATTGAAGTTTTTAATCTTTTTCGCAGAGACTCTGGAGGAAAGTCAGACGAGGCCAGCTATTTCTCCACTCACCCGACCACACAAGAACGCATTGAACAGGTAAAAAGTTTTTATGAAGTTTCTGAACCTCAGGAACACTAATCTTTTTTATCTGTATCCGGTTTCACCAGATAGGTATAACCATTCAACCCTTCCTTGTAGAGGGTAAGAAAGTCATCAGCTTCCTGTTGTGTGACCACGCCCCTTTGCACACACCCGATCAGGAAACCATCTATGCGCCCAGCGAGTGCATCAGCGCTGAACTGCACATAGTCCAGAACATCCGTCACATCTTCGCCTTCAATAATCTGCTCGTAGTTTATCGACCCGTCTTTTTTAAGTGACACGTGAACCGTATTGGTATCACCAAACAAGTTATGTAGGTCTCCCAGAATTTCCTGATAAGCTCCTGTGAGAAAAATACAAAGAGCATAACTTTCACCTTCTTTAAGGGAATGTACCCGCAAGGTATTTTCAGTACCACGATTAGTGCCGATGAAATTATCTATCCTTCCATCCGAGTCACAGGTAATGTCTTCAAGCGTTGCGTCACGGTCAGGCTCTTCATTCAGGCGATGCAAGGGAACTACTGGGAATACCTGATCAATCGCCCAGGAGTCAGGCACTGACTGGAACACAGAGAAATTACAAAAATACTTGTCGGCCAGTCGGGTTTTGAGATTACGAATATCGTCCGGCAGAAATTTCAACCTTGAACTGAGTTTCTCAACTTTACGGCAAATCCCCCAGTATATGCGTTCGGTCAAAGCTCGGTCCGCAAGAGAAATCAACCCGAGCAGAAACTTATTTTGCGCCTCATCTTTCAGGTGCACGGCATCGTGCCACGACTCAATCAGGTTTTTGTTGGAGGTGGAATTCAGCACATTCAAAATTTCTACTACCGCTTCAGGTGTGTCTTCAGGAACTTTAATCTCATCACTCCATTCGGGAAAGCTGGTAACATCTAAAACGTTAACAACGAGAATGGAATGATGCGCGGTCATGGCCCTGCCGGATTCCGAGATGATATTCGGGTGCGGCAGGTTTTCTGCCCGACAAATTTCCAAAAGGTGATAGACCACATCGTTGGCGTATTCCTGCACTGAATAATTGGTACTGGAAGCAAAGGTTGACCGCGACCCATCGTAGTCAATACCCAATCCACCGCCTACATCTATGTACTGGATGTTGCATCCAAATTGCATCAATTCAGAATAGAAACGCCCTACTTCTTTCAGGCTGTTTTTGATCCTGCGGATATTGGTGATCTGGCTCCCCAGATGAAAATGAATCAGTTTGACACAATCGAGAATGTTTTTACTTTTGGCGATTTCAAGGGCTTCCATCAATTCCATAGGGTTCAGTCCGAACTTCGAGTACTCTCCGGCTGAAGAGGACCAACGCCCCTGCCCCGCACTGACCAGCTTGATACGAAGTCCGATATTGGGTTTGACTCCCAGTTCCACGGCGACTCTCTCGATCAGCGCCAGTTCATCAAGTTTCTCCACAACAATGAAGACCTTTTTGCCCAACTTCTGGCTCATCAATGCCAGACGAATGAAGGCTTCATCCTTATAACCATTGCAAACTAATAAAGCCTCTGGGTTATCGAGGATAGCAAGTATCGCGTGCAGTTCCGGCTTGGACCCGGCTTCTAATCCAATATTGAAAGGCTGTCCGAACTTCACAATTTCTTCCACCACCTGCCTTTGCTGATTGACCTTGATGGGATAAACCCCGTGATACTGCCCCTCAAATCCATATTCTTCAATGGCGTTTTGAAACGAAT
>JAJDBI010000049.1 GCA_029261435.1 Nitrospinaceae bacterium | reverse complement strand
CATCAACGCGGTTTGTCTGTTGCTTGCTTGCGTGGCCGTGATTGGGCAGGCCCGTCCGGCGCGTGCCGCCGATGCGTTTTGTGTTGCAAGTATCTGCGCGGCCACAGACGTTGCACCCGCGTGTACGGTGAACCAGGTAAGTATGGTTTCGCCGGGACAGACCGTCGACTGCAGCGGCCGCAACGTTGTCGTCAAACCGTCCGGTGCTATTCGCGTTGACGACGGACGCTTTCGGTTGCTTGCCGACCAGCTCACGGTTGAAGGTAACCCGATTGATTCAGGCGTGATCGAGGCGCGCGAGGTGCTTGGCACCGGCGGCCGAGGCGTTCAGCTTGAGATCGCCGGCGCGGTTACGATCCAAGGCAACGTGCAGGTCGACGGCACCGACGGCGGTGGCGATATCGTGATTCAGGCCGGCGGCAACGTCGACATTCTCGATGTCGGCGCCAAGGGCCTGGAGGCCTCGGGTACCGCAGGAGGTGCCGGCGGCGGTCGCATCGAGATCTCGACTCTCGGCGCTGTGGTGATTGAAAACCCGGTGCGCGCGTCCTCGGGCGGTGCGGGTGAAGCGCCGGGAGGCTCGGTATCGGTGCGTGCCGGCGGCGACATTCGCATCGCCACTTCCAGCGGTAAGGTGGTGGTTGACGGGCGGGCCACCGATGCCGGCGAGGTGCGCCTGACGAGTTCGGCGGGCTCGATCGAGGTTTTGAGCCCGGCCACGGTTAGCGCCGACGGCCGTGCAACCGGCGGCAACGGCGGCGGGATCTACCTGGAGGCCAAGCACAAAGTTACCATTTCGGCTGCCGTGTCGGCGCGCGGCGGCGTCGGCTCCAGCGGCAACCAAGCCACCGGTGGAACGCTTTCGATCGATGCCGGATGCGCGGGTGTGGACTTGCAGTCCAACCTAGATCTACGCGGCGGAGAGTTCGGTGCCGGCTACGACGGCGGGTCGGTGATGGTGGATTCACTCGGTGACATTACCGTTGCCGCCGGTGTGGTCATTGATACCCACGCAGTGGGTCACGGCGGCAGTGGCGGCGATGTCGCTCTGGTCTCCCAAGCCGGCAAAGTCCTGCTCGGCAGCACGGCCAAGATCGATGCCCGAGGCGACAGCAGCGACCCTGACGGCGACGGGCTGGCCGGTTCGCTGACGATCTCCGGTTGTGAAGTCGATGTGGCCTCCTCGGTCGAGCTTCTCGCCAGCGGTCTTGAAGGCGGCGAGATCGAGATCTCATCGAACTCCGCACTGCTCAACACTACCGTTTTACACGTCAGTTCCAGCGCCGTGATCAATGCGACCGGTGTGGCGGCGAGCGACGACGGCAGCGTACTGGTCGCGGTGGCCAACGAGGCCCTAACCGGTGCCTGTGCCACCGACCCCAACCGCGCATGCACGCTGGATGCCGACTGCACGGTGGGCTGCACCCCGGGCCCCTGCGACGGTCTGAACCCTGACACCGACAACACCTTCACCCAGTTCAGTCCCGGACCGGAACTCAAAGAACAACCCAACCTCGAGGCCTGTTATGAAGCGTGCGTACAGCCGTGATCGCAGACAAGAGCCAAGCAGTCTAGGCCGGGAGTGGAAACCAAGATGAGACGGCAAGACACAGTAGGACAACCGGTGGTGCTCGGTGCCGAGTCAAGCCCGGCTGGAAAGTCTCGAAGACTTTGGTCACGGGTGCCCCTGATCGGGGGGCTAGTATGCGCCTGTGGGCTGATTCTTACCTACTCGGGGCCTTGCCAAGCGGCCGAGCCCAATAATATCATTATCTTTGTGGTCGATGATCTGGACTGGAACGATCTTCCCTTTTTCAGCGCTCCGCTTGATGCGGCGGCCTATGAAAACTTAAAGCCCTACTATCTTGATGAGACGCTGGCGCCCCGCAACGGTGAACCTACGTTGATTCAGCCGGCGGCCAATCGCTTTGCCGCCCGAGCCTTTGCGGTCGGCCCATCTACGGCCAACGCCACCGCCAACTTCGGGAGTTTCCGTGCGCAACTCAGCGACAACCGGCAGCTTTCCTACACCGTAAGCCCGCTGGACCGATCAACAGGGGACGCGACGACGTTCGCCGTGGACACGACGGCATGTACGGACCAGCGTGCACAGTGCTCGGTGTGCCCGCCTTCGGTTTGTAGTGACTGCTGCGGGGTCGGCGGAGTCACGACTTGCGAGTGTGACGCTAAGACCGACATCCTATCAGGTTTTGGCGGGCTGGCGCGGTTGATGGACCAAGGCGTGATGTTTCCCCGTTTCTATGCGAATTCGGCGAAGTGCGCGCCTTCGCGTGCGGCGCTGATGACGGGGCGCTATCCGGCTCGCACCGGCGTAGTAAACAATGGCGCCTCCTTGGGGGCCGACGAGGTGACCATCGCCGAGTTTCTCAAGCAGGGGTGTACGAACTCTGCCGACCCTGCCTCGACGCCGCTGACCAAGCAATGCTTTGACGGCACCAATTTTGCGCCGTGCGCCTGTTACCTGGACCCAGCCACCGACTGCGGCGGCAAGGCGTGTTATCGCACCGGGTTGGTGGGCAAGTGGCATCTAGGCGATGACAAACGCTCGCCGTGGGCCCAAGGCTTTGACGAGTTCTTCGGCTTTGGCGGCGGTTCGCGCCACTATTGGAACACCCGTCAATTGCAATGCAGTCCGTCGCCGAAGTTCTGCAACGACCGCGACGCAAACGGCGTCATTACTTCGGTCACAAGCACGCTGTGTCAGAGTTTGCAGGATTGCGTTCCGCCCGACAATCTCACACTTTCCGAGTTCGCAACGTGCGATGAGCGTGGTAGTTACATCGGCACGCGTCAGAGTTTTAACGACTGCCTAGACGGGGTCGGCCTTGCTGCAAGAACGGATCCGGCCTGCTGCGAGCCCAGTGGCGAGCGCGGCAAGTTCGTGATTCGCAAAAAGATCTACGACCCAGCCTTAGTGGACAGTGACCCTGTACACAAGGCCAAGGGCCGCGACAGCCGCAAAGATTCGCGTTGGCCCTGCAACAACGACGGGCTTACCCACCAGACCCACTGCGCCTATCTGACACGAGTGCTGCGCGACCAGGCTCGCAACTTCATTGTCCGCAACTCAGACCGCCAGCCTTACCTGCTGATCGTAACCTTCCACGCCACCCACGTGGCACACGCGGCGCCGATCCGTACTGAGGCCCACTATCGAACCGAAGACACGGTCGAGAAGGATACCTTCAAGCGCCCCCGGGCGCCGAGTTCGGCCAGCAAGAAGTGGGGTTCATTGGAAGAGCTCGACGCTGCGGTCGGTGAGGTCATGGCCGTGCTGGAAAACACCGGCGTCTGCCGGGACGACCCGAGGATCGACTGCACGGATGACGCAGATTGTTCGGGCGTACCGGGCGGACCCTGCCTCGCGATAGGCCGCTGCCAAGGTAGTACCACGGCGTGTATGGCGAGTACGACGAGTCCGAGTTGTACGTGCGAGCCTCCGCGCGACAACACCTACGTGTTTTTCACCAGCGACCAGGGCAGCCCCAACAAGCGGCCCGACGGCTCACCTGGGCTACGGGGTCACAAGGGCGACGTTTTCGAGGCCGGCGTGAGGACGGGACTGTTGGTTCGCGGTCCGGCAACCGCCTATCGATGCGTGAACGACAGCACGCGCGTGGTGGTGAATCCCGCGGCGGCTTGCGATCCCGTGGCGCCGAATTGCGACGTTGGCGAGACCTGTCTGTGGCGGGGCACTAACCTGTCCCAGGCAAGCATCGTAGACTTGTTTGCCACGGTAGCTGATCTCGCCGGCTACCCCACCTCAAGCGTCGACGGACGACTTGCCGGCTTTTCCGCCTCACCGGCCGGGGTGATCGATTCGAGGAGCTTCGCTTCGGTGATCGATAATCCTATCGGCGTTTCCGCACTCGATCGTGATTTCAACTACGCAAGCTTCCCCGGAGCAGGCGCGACGGTTGTGAGCGCCCAGGACCATTTCAACGCCAGCGAAGCCGCGAGGGTGTGCAGCTTCGATGCGCTGGGCGTTGCCACCACGTTGCACGCCCCTGTACCCTACCGGCGTGTTCGAGGAGGCTCTTGTGAGGTTTGCGGTCCCTCTACGCCGACCATCGATTGCACATCGAAACGGTGTCGACTTGAGGGCAAGGTGTGCGTTGATCTTGACAACCCAGCTCTGGGTCAACTGTGCAACCTGGCCGATGGCACTGAGAATGCGGATAGCAAGGACTATTGTGCGACGTATTCGCCGACTGCGACGACAACGCCGGCACCCGCGTGCGACCCCGCTGACCCTAACCCGTCGACGTGTCGAGCGAACCTGACAACAGCGGCGTATCGCTGTGAGAAGGATGGCGACTGCCCCAGTACGCTGAATTGCCAGAGCAATGTGTGGGTGGATTGCAATCGCTGCGAGGCGGCGACGTGGAAGCTTAAGGCGAACAACGGCGGCAACACGGTGACCGCGCTGTTCGATTTGACGAGCAACCCCGGAGAGGAGAGGCGGCTGAACTTTTTGTACGAACAGTGCGACGAAAAGTTGACGGAACGGACTTCGACTTCACTTGACCCGGTTTATGACGATGTGATCGGGCCGCTTAGCACGGGTGTGGAGGGCTGGAAGAGCTGTGTATCCAATGCCGCCTGCACGACGCCGTATTGAGAGGAACGATGCAGACAAAGACAAGACCAACACAACTTCGATACAGACCTCGACTCGGGGGATTTCGTCTGGGGCTTTTCACGATTTTGGCCGTGCTGCTAAGCGCCGGGCTAGCGATGGCGGGCACCGAGGTTACCAGTTGCGGGCAGGTGGTGAGCGGCTCGGCGTTTTTGAGTGGCGACCTTGACTGCAGCAGCTCGGGCACAGACGGCGTGGTGTTGGCTGGCGGCAGTTTGGACCTTCGCGGGTTTACGATCACCGCCGACAGCTCGTTTGGAAGCTGTGGAGTGCTCTGCACTCGTAGTTGTAAGGTAGTGTCAACACCGCCTGGGGGAACGATCACGGGGGCTGGGTTTGGTATCTGTGACGATGCCTTCGATGCGGATCTCGCACGCTCGGTTCGTTTAAACGATTTG
>JAJDBI010000048.1 GCA_029261435.1 Nitrospinaceae bacterium | reverse complement strand
CCGCAAGGTATTCAGGCGGAACATTGCCCCAGCTATCTTCTGGATGCGGCTCAGAAGGAATGGGCGGACGCGCTGGAATTGGGTGAGAAGAATGGCTTTCGCAATGCTCAGACCACTTGTATTGCGCCAACGGGCACGATTGGATTGTTGATGGATTGCGACACCACAGGTATTGAGCCGGACTACGCTCTGATTAAATACAAGAAACTTGCAGGCGGTGGTTATTTCAAGATTATCAACCAGTCGGTTCCTGGTGCGCTTCGCAGACTGGGTTACAAGCCGGATGAAATCAAAGACATTGTTGATTATTGTGTGGGCACGGGAAGTTTGGAAACAGCCCCTTACATCAACCGGAGTTCCCTGCGCAAAAAAGGGTTTACGGATGATGTGCTCGATAATGTCCAGCTTGAATTACCGATGGCTTTCGATATCAGTTTTGCTTTCAATAAATTTGTTTTGGGGGAAGTGTTCTGCAAGGACGTGTTGAAGTTGACCAGCGAGCAGTTGGACTCTGTAACCTTCAACCTGCTCGAGCATCTTGGTTTTACTGATGAAGAAATCCAGTCAGCCAATGACAGCATTTGCGGAAGAATGACGGTTGAAAACGCACCTCATCTGAAAGAACGACATTATTCTGTTTTTGATTGTGCCAACCAGTGCGGAAAATACGGCAAGCGTTTCATTCGTCCGGAGGCTCATATCCGTATGATGGCGGCGGCTCAGCCTTTTCTTTCCGGTGCAATTTCCAAAACCATTAATATGCCTAACGATGCCACAATGATCGATGTCGAACGGGCGCATATGTTGAGTTGGAAGCTGATGTTGAAGGGAACTGCAATCTACCGGGATGGTTCCAAGCTGAGTCAGCCGTTGAACAGTGTGGCGACAGACAGCTTCAACCAGTTGAAGATGGAAGAAGAAACTCCTGCCATGCAGACGGCCAAACAGATCATTGAAGTGGTTCGTGAGCACAAGCGCAAAGCTCTGCCACACCGGAGAAAAGGTTACACCCAGAAAGCTTCCATTGGAGGTCATAAGGTTTACCTTAGAACCGGTGAATATGACGATGGAACTCTCGGTGAGATTTTCATCGACATGCATAAAGAAGGTGCTGCCTACCGTAGTTTGATGAACTGCTTTGCCATCGCTATTTCATTAGGATTGCAACACGGAGTTCCTCTGGAAGAGTTTTCCGATGCATTTGTGTTCACTCGATTTGAGCCGAACGGAATTGTTACCGGCAACAAGTCGATCACGATGTCCACTTCAACCATCGATTATATTTTCCGTGAACTGGCGATCACTTATCTGGGCAGGACCGATCTGGCTCAGGTGACTCCAGATGACCTGAGGGCGGATTCCATCGGAAAAAAGGATCAACAGTCCAGTGACGATGAGGCCGCGTTTGACTCTAAGGGGGCGGGTTCGTCATCACAGGGGACGAAGACCGAAGCCGTGGCGGAAGTTGTCCCTGCAATCGCGGTTCCGTCTAACGGGAATGGTAACGGAAACGGTAATGGAGCGTCGGCTCAAAGTGCCTCTACTGGAGTTGCGACTGCTACGGCGGTGATTGCCAAACTTAAAGGCTACGAAGGCGATGCCTGTCAGGAATGCGGAAGCTTGACATTGGTTCGGAATGGAACTTGTTTGAAGTGCATGACCTGTGGAGCGACATCAGGTTGCTCCTGATTCACCCCCGCCTGAAAAAAAATATAGTTGCAGGAGGCCAGCCAGCGAGTTCTTCGCTGGCTTCTCTTGTTTTTGATCCCTGTTCTATCTTTTTTACTTCAGAGATTTTGCACAACGAAAGCCGAATGTGGGGTTCTTCATTTTAAGATCGACATGATTGCGAAATGAAATACGTGCCTGGCTTTTATTGCTGGTCCATCCTCCACCTTTGACAACGCGGGCGTTAGGTTGGGATCGGGTGGATTTTTTGTTGTCCACCCACTCCCAGACATTTCCAGCCATATCTACCAGTCCACTGGAGCTGGCACCCGATAGATATGAGCCGACTGGAGCGGCAAACAGGTGCCCGTCTTCTTTTCCCTGTAAATTAGAGTGTTGCGGAAGAAATACCTCTCCCCAGGGATAAGTGAAGTTGCTGACACCTCGAGCGGCGGCTTCCCATTCCTCTTCCTGTGGCAGACGCTTACCAGCCCACCGACAATACTTACTGGCTTGAATCCAATTGATGCCCATTGCCGGACAGGTGGGACAACTCCTTCCATCGGTGAAAGGTTTTTCGTTGTAACGTGGCTGGTATTTACGAAATTGAGTGACGGTGATTTCTGTTCGGTCTATGTAAAATGCTGCCAGATTTACGAAGGGGGATTTCTTTTTGCTTAGAGTTCCAGTGGTAGATAGTCTTTTCTTCCCGGTAAGATATTTTCCTGCGTCGATCAGGATCATTAAGCTCTGGTCTGGTTCGTTCAAGATGGTCGGAAGCAAAGAAGTTTTCACCGAACCACGTATAACGGGAGTCGTTGGTCGGGAGGTGGGTTTTGGTCTGGAAGGTTTTGGCTTTTGTTTTTTTACTGATTGCTCTGCAGGATAAGCCTTGCGGTATCGCTTGCGATGTTTCTTGCTGGTAGGGGCGCAGGCACTGACCCATACAAAGAGGAGGATGAAGAATATTAATGGTCTCAAGGCTTTTCCTTGTTCATAATGGAATCCATTTGTCCCTTGAGTCGACGGTATTTTTTATAGCTTTTTTCGGCATCCTCTTTTTTACCCATCAGCTCATAGGTGTAGCCCAGGCTGTACCATGCGTTATAGTGGGTGGGGTCAAGCTGAATGGCTGACTTGAAAGCCTTTTCAGCAGCAATATATTTTTTTTCAAGATTATAGATTCCCCCCAACCCATAATGACCTTCAAGATTTTTGGGGTCTTCTTCGACGGCTTTTAAAAAAGATTCTCCGGCTTTGTCATAGTGTCCCTTGTTGGAATAGTCGATTCCTTCCTGGACATAAGATTGAGCCGTCTTCTTTTCCCCGCATTGGGTTAAAATCAGTCCTGTGAGAATAAGAGCAACAAATTTCAGTAGGTTCATGGCAGAGGTTGAGCTGATTGGACATGGAAACGATGAAAAGTAAACACATTCAATATAACACCAATGTTTCTTCCCTCTTATAGAAAAAAACTTCATGTCTCTCCTTAATCTAGCCAGAGGGTTTCTCCACATCTGGAAGTCCAGGGATGCTCGGCAAAAACAGGTCGAGAAGAGAAAGGATGAAAGCATTTTGCCAGAGGAAATTCAGGCATTGAAGGTGGTGTTGGAAACTTGTGCCAGCTATGGCAGCCAAAAAATCACATATCAGGAAGTGTTACACTTTTTGCCGGACACTTTGAGCCTGGTTACGCGTATTGCTTCGATTTATTATCCGAATGAGAAGGCTCCCGTGGAAAAGGCACGGATCGGTAATGTGTTTGCTGCCTTGCTGGAAATAAACCGGCAGATTCTGGAGGTTCTGGAACTTCCAGGACTGGAACTGTTGACTCAATTTCGTCTGCGTGAAGTGCATCCCGCTGCTGCGGCAAAAAATAATTCTGAGCGGTCAGGGTGGGTTCCAGGTTTTATTCTACGCCGGGTCCGGTTGAGAGTGATTCGGGTGCTATGGAATCAATGGCTTTTGCTGGTGGGCGAAGCGGCGATAAAAGTTTATGCCGAGCACCAGGTTGATGAAGTCATAGAGCCGGAAACTTTGCTGGATGAAATGGATCAGTTGCAGGAAGAAGAAATATATTTGCCGGGTGAGATCCGTGACATCGTTGAAGAATCAAGAAGAAATATTATATTTTCGGTCAAGCCTCTGCCGTGGGTCAATGTAAAATCACTTTATATTTCTTTGGCTGAAAACATTGCATGGTTCTGGCATCCTCACTCATCGAAACCTTTGTATGAAGTCAGAATTTATGATTTGCTGAAAGGCCTGTCAGGTTATTTGCAATGGACCGGGCAATTGAGCCAGAAACCGATGCTGAACAAAATGTTGAGTCTCAGGGTGTCCCATATAACCGGGGCTCGGGAAATTGCACTGCCTTTTTCAGAGAATAAATTCTTTGGGTGGATTGAGAAATATCAGGTCGGCCGGGCAGCGAAATGGTCTAAAACAATTTTCAAAACCTTGCAGAAAAAACAACCGGCAATTCTGTTTCGTGATGTGGCGATAGGGGTTGTGAAAGAGGGAGGCAAACGCTGGTTGATCCTGTATTTGCACGATAAGATCGCTGCAGAGACCAATGAATTGTATAAGACCCGGTCGCTTGGTGAATAGGATGTGGTATTCCTCCCAAAATCTTGTGCACGATAGCTGCCCAGACCAGACTAGCGAAAAACTTTCCAATAAGTTGCCCACAATTTCCTGGCAGGAAAAGATATGAAAAGAGTTGAAAAATCCTTTTTTAAGTGACAACCCTCTGTCAGAAAACCTTTTGACATATGAACTGATAACGTTGCAACTGTTATAGGGTCGATTCTCCAATTGAGTAATTAAGAACAAAAGAAAGGACTTATTTCATCTCCCTTGCAGCACCTCCATGGGGAATCTTCTGCGGGAACTTTATCAGGCTTGATATGTTTAACCTTGCACTATCGCACTTCGTGGTCAACCACGTATATATTCTTGTGCAGAACCCAAATCCTAGTATAAAGTGGGGTTTGTGAAATCCACTAACCACTTAATGGAAAGTTTAAATTATGACAGGAAGCAGTCGTATCGGTTTTGTTGGAGTGGGTCGCATGGGTGGCAATATGGCTCGGCGGCTCAAAGATAAAGGCTATGTCATCACGTCAGTTCAGGATCACAATACTGCAGGAGCTGAGTCCTTGGCGCAGGAATTATCCTGCGAAGCGGCACCTTCGCCGGCCCGGGTTGCCGAATTAAGCGATGTCGTGTTGACGGTGGTTCCAGATGATGCGGCGATGGGCGAGATCTTGTCGGCGGCAAGGCCCTCAAGCCTGCTTTGCCATGCATAGAACCGACTGTTCATCAATTTCGCCACGGTCAACTCAGAAGTCCACATTAAGACTGGAGCTCTCGTCGAGCAGAATGGGGGGACCAACCTCGAAGCTCTTATGGCCAGTAGCATTACGCAGGCGCGGGAGGGAACACTCTATCTCATATGTGGAGGAAAGGAGTCGGTTTTTGAACAAGCAGGTTCAATACTTCAGGCACTGAGTTCAAAGTCCCTATATGCGGGGCCTGCTGGTGAAGCTACAAAGGTCAAAGCACTCGTTAATATGATCATGAACTGCAACACCGCTGCCTTAGCTGAAGGGTTAGGCCTCGGAGATGCGCTCGGGCTCGACCTGACAATGCTTCGAGAGGTCTTTGGCCAAACGGGTGCCGCATCGCGCGTTCTTGAAACAGACGGCGAAGACATGCAAATTCGGGATCATGAATGCTATTTCTCTGCCGCCCATGCCGCTAAGGATTCTGGAATCGCCCTCAACATGGCACAGTCTGCCGGATTAAAACTGCCGTTGGCCCAGGCCACTTTTGATCAATACCAGCGTCTAGTTGAAGCAGGTAAGGGCGAACTTGACAAGTCGGGTGTGGCAGAATTGATATTTAAAGGGCGAATGAAATAGAGTTCTAAATCAATTTTTATTTATTAAAGTACCATTCAGGAGAAGAACGCAATGTCGCTCGAAGATGAATTAGGGGATGTTTTACAAAAGGCTCGGGACGGCAAAACATGGTCGCAGGACGACCTTGTTCGAGTCACTGACCTCCCGGAAGATGACATCCAGCGGATAGAAAGCTATCAATTAACACCGGAGGATTCGGTTGTAATAAAGCTTGCAAAGGCTCTGGATTTAGATGGACCTGCACTGATTGATATTGCTCAAGAGCGATGGGTGCCCAAGGAACCTGCGGATGATCCTGATTTTGATTTGGTTTGTCTAAGTGTGTTTATGGGGGAGTATCCTGTAAATTGTTATTTGTTACGTTGTAAAGCGACGGGTGAAACCGCAGTAGTGGATACTGGAGCAAATCCAAAAACGATTATCAATAAGGCGTGCGAGATGGATGTTAGTCCTAAAATGATTCTACTAACTCATGCTCACCCAGATCACGCAGGTGGCTTGGGAGAACTTAGTGATGCCTTCGATTGTCCTACCTACATTGACCATAATGAACCCAAACCCAAAGGAAGCCGTAATTTTAAAATTGTCAGGGATGGAGATGAATTGACGCTTGGTAATTTGCGAATCCGATGCATAGAAACGCCTGGCCATACAGCGGGTGGCGTCTCTTATCTAATCAACCAGAGTTTACTTTCAGGAGATGTGATTTTTGCCGGATCCATGGGGCGTGCCAATTCCTCCTGGAACGATCTTTTTAATTCCATCACACAAAAGGTATTACGTCTTCCAGATGCCACCGGCATTTACCCCGGTCACGGGCCCGCAACAACAGTGGGACAAGAGAAAGAGCACAACCCCTTTTTCACAGGACGTGTATTGTAATACATTTTGGTAGAACAAGATGGGAATAGATTGGTTGTCAGGCAAGCTGCCCGATCTTGAGTAGTTATGGGCATGGGGTTTGCCGGCCTTTCAAACGGGTGATGATCTAAACCTTTTAATAAATTGCTGGAAGAGCTTCTATGTTCTTTCTAAAAAATTTAAGACCTGATACACTTTTATTTTTTTAAGAAGAGAATAGTCATGATCGATTCGATCGCTAAAAAAGTTTTTATAATTGACGATACCCCGGCTAACCTGGCGATCCTAAGGGAAACTCTTGAGCCGGAAGGTTACCAGCTGGCTTTTGCATCAAGTGGAGAAGAGGCTCTTAAAATAATTCCAGAATTGCTTCCGGACCTGGTGCTTCTTGATGTTGTCATGCCCGGAATCAATGGGTATGAAACTTGCCGAAGACTCAAGCAGGATGAAAGACTAAAAAGCATTCCGATTATTTTTATCACCACGAGAAAAGAAGACGAGGATATTGCCGAAGGGTTTGAGGCCGGCGGGGTAGATTATGTTCCCAAGCCTTTCAAGAATTTGGAGGTGTGTGCACGTCTTCGAACGCACTTGGATCTCAGCGAATTGCAAAAACGGCTGGAGCAAAAAGTTAATGAAAGAACTCAACAGTTATCTGAAAGTCGGCTGGATGTCATCCGAAGATTGGGGAAGGCTGCGGAATATAAAGACAATGAAACAGGAATGCATGTAATTCGAATGAGCCATTATAGCTACCTGCTTGCCAAAGCCTTGAGGTTGGACGATGCTCATTGCGAACTATTGCTGAATGCAAGCCCCATGCATGATATAGGAAAAATTGGCATTCCAGATAAGATATTGCTAAAGCCTGGTAAGCTTGATCATGATGAATGGGCGATAATGCAAACTCACGCCAAAATGGGAGAAGATTTGTTATCGGGCGGAAGCTCTGAACTTATCCTGATGTCACAGGTTATAGCCTCGACACACCATGAAAAATGGGATGGATCCGGTTATCCAAGGGGAACAAAAGGTGAGGAGATTCCCATTGAGGGCAGAATCGTAGCTATCGCAGATGTGTTTGATGCATTAACCTCCAAGCGCCCCTATAAAAAAGCCTGGACGGTCGATGAGGCGGTTTCTTTAATGGAACAAGGAAGCGGTGAACATTTTGATCCAAAGCTCATTCC
>JAJDBI010000047.1 GCA_029261435.1 Nitrospinaceae bacterium | reverse complement strand
GCGTTTCCTGCCAGAAGGGCCAGAAAAGCTAAAATCGCGATTAAATTTGAAAATCGCTTTGTCAGCTTAGTTTTCATTATACTTCTCTCCTATTGTATATATGCTTCAATTGAAAGTGATATCTATTTAGGAACAGCTCACAACAAGTTTTTCCAGGCATCTCCTTTCAAACCTCTCGGTTCATTAGTTTTTTAGATTGAGTTAACAGCTCTTTATATAAAGAAGACACGAAAAAACGATGCCTCTTAGATACTAAATAGTATATATAATTCAAATATATAATTCTACTGCTTGGGTTTCATATATCCCAAAACTCCGCTTGATGCCATAAAACCTTAGAAAACACAAATAACCTTTTATTTATAACGGGTTATCTGTATATACCGACATGGTTTCAAGTTTTTCGATAATATTCATCATAGCTCCTATCGTCCTGAGGGAGCCTATTCTTTAGAAATATTTACAATTTTTACCTTTTTTGAACTTGGCCTTTGATTCTTTGTCACTTACCCGGTTGAGAAAGCTATGCCCATTTGGTATAATTTTTACCTGCTATTAATGAAATAACTTTATAAAAGTTAAAAACTTATGAGCTTTTTGCAGGCCAATACTCTGGAATTTAATAAATGGTGTGTGACTGTAATTTGTTTATTTGCATTGATGTTTTCCACAGGTTGTGCCTCGACCGAATTGAAGCAGGATGATAATAAGGTCCTGGCGGAGAAAAAATTCAGAGAAGCTCTGCAGGCAGGCTCATTGAACCAACAGGATAAAATGCTGGTCTTGCTCAAAGAGGCCCTGGAATTGAATCCTGCAGAACCTAACTTCCATTTTTTCTTGGGCCGAGCCTACTTTGCGAAGGGTGATCTTGGACAGGCAGAACAGGAGTTTTTAGAAAGTATTAGATTAAACAATAACTTAAAGGACTCCTATCAGCAGTTGGGTTTGATTTACATGCAACAGGGGCATTGGAAAAAGGCGGTCCAATATTTTCGGGAAGACTTGGCACGACCTGGAACCCGGCAGCCTCAACAGATATATAATTGGATGGCTTTGTGCCTCTATAATTTAGGAAAAAAGAACGATGCGGAAATCGAGTGGAAAAAAGCTCTTGAAATAAAAGATAATGCAGGGATTCGGCTTAATCTGGCTTTGGCTTATATCAATCAGGAGCGTTTTGATCAAGCTAAAGAATTTTTGCAAAAGGCTTTATCTCTCAAGCCGCGCTTTTCTCAAGCCCATTTTGAGCTGGCACAATTATATTTAAAGGAAGAAAAAAAAGACCAGGCAGTGGATCATTTTCAAAAAGTGATTCTTTATTCTCCCAGAGGGGGCTTGGCCAAAAAATCTCATGAATACATAAATCGGATTCGTCCTGAATGAAAAATAATGGTTGAAAACTTTGGTTCTTATTTAAAACATGAACGCGAATTAAGAGGAGTTCCTCTGGAAGAAATATCCGGGGCCACCAATATTCATATTCGTTTTCTTAAAGCTCTTGAAGAAAATTCCTTTGATGAACTCCCTGGTGAAGTTTTTATTAAGGGGTATATCCGGTCCTATGCCAACATCATTGGTTCTGATGTTGAAGAAATGCTCAATATTTATAAAGAATCTGTGGAGCTTAAAAATGAGGGGAGTGTCACACCTCCAACGCCTTCACGGTCCAAATCCTTTTTGACATTTTGCCTGTTGATTTTAGCGATTGTAGGTCTCTTGTTCGGTGTGGGATTCCTGATGAAACAAGAGAGTGTTACGAAGGATAAAAAAGTTCCCTTGGTTCAAGAGCAGACGAAGAATACCACATCGAATTCTTCAATAAATCCTGATATTTCCGAAAACCTGATTGTGGAAAAAATTGCTGATAAAACGGATAAAAAAGAGGTTGTTCAGCAGGTAATTTCTATAGAATCTGAGGTCCCTGAACTACCCGTCAGTCAGCTTGAAAACTTGGACAAGAAAAAAGTTTTATCTCCTCAGGAATCTGCTGAACTGAATGTGCAGGACCAAGGTGTTTCACTAGCAGATCAGGATTCTCAAAAACCAGAGGGCATGGAAAAGCCTTTAAGGCTTACGATTCGGGCAAAGGAGAATTCCTGGTTTAATATGACCATTGACAATTTCAGGGAAGAGGATTTTATTCTCCCTGCAGGGACGGCAAAGACCTTCGCGGCTAACGATGCCTTTCGTGTGACGATAGGTAATAAGACAGGGGTAGAGTTATCATTAAACGGCAAGCTCGTAACTTTGCCGGAAAGTAAAGATAAGGTGATCAAAGACTTTATTATTAACTCTAAACGGGTAGAGTGAACTGTGGCTAAAATTGATGCATTTTTCAAGCTGATGAATGAGCAGGGCGCTTCAGACCTGCACCTTGTTTCTGGTTCGCAACCCATACTCAGGGTTCATGGGGACATGGAGCGGATCAAGTATAAAGCGCTGGATAATGATGAATTGAAAGCCATGTTGTATGAAATTGCCCCGGAAAACAAAATCAAGGTTTTTGAAGAAACCGGGGATGTAGATTTTGCCTATGAAATTCCAAACCTGGCGCGTTATCGGGCAAATTATTTTCAGCAGAAATGGGGTGTGGGTGCGGTTTTCAGGGAGATTCCAAGCACAATTCTGACCTCCGAGCAACTGGGACTTCCAAAAGTCATCACAAAGCTTTCCATGTTGCATAAGGGGATGGTTCTGGTTACTGGGCCTACAGGAAGTGGGAAATCTACAACACTTGCTGCGATGATGGACTACGTTAACAGGAACAAGAAAAGTCATATCATAACTGTTGAAGATCCGGTTGAGTTTGTTCACAAAAGTCAAAGTTGTATTGTGAATCATCGTGAGATCGGGGTGCATACCAAGGGATTCAAGTCCGCTCTGCGCGGAGCCTTACGGGAAGACCCGGATATTATACTCGTTGGTGAAATGCGCGATTTGGAAACCATTGAGCTGGCTTTAGAAGCTGCCTCTACAGGCCATTTGGTTTTTGGAACACTTCATACCCAAAGTGCAGCAAAAACCATTGACCGGGTCATTGATGTTTTTCCGGCGCACCAGCAGTCACAAATTCGCACCACTCTTTCAGAATCTTTGAAAGGAGTAATAGCTCAGAACTTGTTCAAACGTATCGATAAAAAAGGCAGGATGGCAGTGCTGGAAATTCTGGTAGTGACTCCGGCGGTTTCCAATCTGATTCGAGAGGGCAAGACTTTTCAAATTCCTTCAGCAATCCAGACGGGAAAAAAATATGGAATGCAGTCTTTGGACGACGCTATTCTTATAGCTTTGGAAGAGAAAAAAATCAGCGCTGAAGATGCTTATGACAAGGCAATTGTTAAAGAAAGGTTTGTTCAGTTCTTGAAAACACCCCCTGAATTTTTGTGAGTGACCTATGAGAAAAGCGGAAGTTGATCACATTTTAACCACCATGCTGGAAGCATTCGGGAATATTTCCGATCTCAATATAACTGTGGGAAAAGCTTGTCAGGTAGAGTCATCGGGACAATTGACGGCAGTTCCGATTTCTCCCCCCATTGAAGAGCTCACGCCGTTCCAGGCGGAAATATTTGCTCTGAATATAATCAATGCGGATAGGCGACTAACAGAAATTTTAATCCAGCAAGGGTCCTGCGATTGTTCCTATTTTCTGGTGGGTAAAGCCCGGTTTCGTGTGAATATATTTTCACAGCGTGGAAACTACTCCATTGTACTGAGAAAACTGGAGACGCGAATTCCATCCATTGAGGACTTAAAACTCCCGGGCCAGTTTGCCAAAGCCGCAGAAGAGAAAAATGGATTGATTCTGGTTACAGGCGCAACGGGAAGCGGAAAGTCAACCACGCTTGCGGCGTTGTTGAATAAGATGAACGAGGAAAAATCCATGCACATTATCACTCTGGAAGATCCAGTGGAGTTTGTGCATCCCCATAAAAAAGCTACCTTTAATCAAAGAGAACTGGGGAGCGATTATGACGCGTTCTCTAGCGGACTTCGAGCTGCTCTCCGTCAGGCACCCAAAGTTATTCTGGTCGGGGAAATGCGTGATCGGGAAACGGTAGAGATCGGACTTAGTGCAGCGGAAACAGGTCACTTGGTCATGAGCACCCTGCATACGGTTGATGCCGGCCAAACTATCAACCGTATTGTGGGTATGTTTTCTCAGGAAGAGGAACAACAGATACGCATCCGTTTGGCAGACACTGTTCGCTGGATTATTTGTCAACGCCTGCTTCCGAAGGTGGGTGGAGGCCGGGTCGCTTTGCTTGAGATCATGTCTTCTACTATGCGAGTCAAAGACACAATCATCAATGGCGAATCCGAGGGCAAAACATATTATGAAATCATCACCAATGGTGATGCCTACGGCATGTGGACTTTTGATCAGCATATAATGAAATTGTATGAAGACGGTCTCATCACAGAGGAAACTGCCATGGCATATGCTTCCAGAAAGGCTGTGGTTGGTCGGGGTATTGACACCCTTAAATCGGCCAAAGGAGAAAAGACCACGGATATTGAAGGGCTTAATATGGACGATGAGTACGGAGCCGAAGTTAACAAATAAGAAGGGGTGAACCAAGATGCAAGTAGAGTGTAATGGGTGTAAACGATCCATGAATATTCCGGATGAGAAACTGCCTAAAGACCAGGCCTTCTCAATCACCTGCCCGGGGTGCAAAAGCAAAATTAAAGTAGATCAGCACCTGAAAACTCAGGAGTCACCAACCCCCCCTGCTCCAGAACCTGAAGAGGCGTTGGACGCATCGAGCATGGTTGTGGAGCATGAAGATTTTGAAGATGATGATGAACTGGTTATTTACGAGGAAGGCGACCAGTTGGCTTTGGTGTTGGATGAAAAAAACCAGTCCGCCTGGACCGAGGCACTGGAAAGAAGAGACTATAAAATTCAATACGCCAAATCACCGGAACATGCGGTGCATAAGATGAAGTTCACTCACTTCCACTTTATTGCCTTGCATGAAAACTACGGCAATAAGGATCTGGGTAATAACCCTGTATATCAAACCTTGATTGAGCAGCCCATGGTGACACGGAGAAATATATTTTTGGCATTGCTGGGAACCAATTTTAAGACCTTGAATAATATGCAGGCTTTTCAGAAAAGCGCCAATGTTGTGATTAATGAAAAAGACCTGGATAAATTGGGAGATGTTTTAAAGAAATCGATTTCCGAAAATGAAATCTTTTATAAGGTTTTCAAAGAAACTCTTCACTCTTTGGGGAAAGCATGAAGCTACAAGACACACCTATTCACCAACACTATGGTGATGGCGATACCATCGTTACAGAGGGGATTATGAGTAACAATGCCTATGTGATTATCAAGGGCAAGGTTCGTATCACTCAGAAAGTCGATAAAAAAGTCGTGACTGTAGGAACTCTCAAGGAAGGAGAGGTTTTTGGTGAGATGGGACTGATTGCGGAAACGGTACGGAGTGCCAATGTTTCAGCCGTTGGAGATGTGACTGTTGGTGTGATTGACAAGGAACTTTTTAACAAAGCAATGGAAGAACTTCCAGACGGCATGAAGCCTATTATTCTGGCATTGGTAGGACGCCTGAGGATCACAACGCATTTACTGACGCGTATTGGGCTGGAGCTTGAAAATACAAAAAGTAAGATTAATGCTTATACTTTAAAACAACAGGAATAGTTCAGATATTTTATGCCTACCTTTACCTACAAATCACGGGTTCGGGGAAAAATGAAATCCGGGGAAGTCGAAGCGGAAGACGAAAAATCTGCGATCTCTAAACTTAAACAGCAGAACATTCGTGTTACCACCGTCAAGAAAAAAGGTGGTGAAAGCGCTCTATTTGGGCCAAAAGTCCATAAAATCACCACCCGCGACGTGGTCATTTTTACCCGGCAGTTTTCCACCATGGTCGATGCAGGGCTTCCTCTTGTTCAATGCCTGGATATTCTCGGAAAACAGGCTGACAACCCAACTTTTGGGGAAACAATTTTAAAGGTCAAAGGAAACATTGAAGTCGGGAACAACCTGTCGGAATCTCTGAAAAAGTTTCCACATATTTGGGACTCGCTTTATTGCAACCTGGTCGAAGCAGGAGAGGTGGGTGGAATCCTGGACATCATTCTCAGACGTCTGGCTGAGTATATTGAAAAAGCTGAAGCGCTAAAGAAAAAAGTAAAATCCGCAATGGTATATCCAGGAGCTATTGTCAGCGTGGCTTTTGTTGTCGTAGCGTTTTTAATGATCTTTGTTATCCCCGCGTTTGCCACTATGTTTTCGGGAGGTGGTCAGGAATTACCGGGACCTACTCAAATTGTTATGAACGTTAGTGATTTCTTCCAGAATCAGTGGTGGGTCATGTTACTTGGCTCGATCACTTTTTTCTTCGTTTTCAAAAAAGTATATGCCACCGAGCGGGGAAATATTGAAATAGACAGAATTGCTTTAAAGCTCCCAGTATTTGGAATGTTAATTCGTAAGGTTTCGGTAGCAAAATTTACGCGAACTCTGGGGACCTTGATCTCGAGCGGAGTGCCTTTGATCGAAGGCTTGGATATTTGTGCGCGCACTTCGGGAAATAAAATAGTGGAAATAGCCGTATTCAAAACTATTGAGGCTATCAAGGAAGGTGAAACAATTGCTGCTCCCCTTTCGCGGGAAGATGTTTTCCCTCCTATGGTTATTCAGATGATTGATGTTGGGGAGGCCTCGGGCTCTCTGGATAAAATGCTGGCCAAAATTGCAGATTTTTATGATGAAGAAGTTGATGCTGCAGTTGAAGGTTTGACAGCCATGCTTGAGCCCATGCTCATGGTCTTTCTGGGAATTATCGTTGGGTTCATTGTTGTTGCCATGTATCTACCCATATTTAAAATGGGAGAAGCTATTTAGAAGAGGGGCAAAATCTTTGGCGGACTCGACCGCACTATGACACGTGAAACCCAAAATCAGGATCAAGAATTAGAGCAACGAGTCAGAAGAATAATGCTCTTAAGAGTTTTCTTTTTGACAGGGTTTGTGGTTCTCCTGCTCGTTTTTCAAGAGCGCTTGGGAATTACCGCGCCGATAAAACCTCTCTGCATGGTCATTGGGGTGGGTTTTTTCATGTCCCTCGTTTATGCGGTCCTTTTTAAATTTTTGACCTTGACGGAAAATGCTTCGATTCAGGTCGCAGGAGATTTGCTTCTGGTAGGAGGCATTCTCTTCACCACAGGGGGTCTTGATAGCCCCATTTCCTTCCTTTTCTTATTTGTAATCATTGCATCCAGCGTAACCCTGTCCAGAGCCGCGGCCTATCTGGCTGCATCAGGTGCCATTATCATTTATGGTGTGCTGGTGGATCTGGAGTATTTTGAAATCATTACTCCAGTCTATTTATTCCCAGAGTCGAAGGTTTCATTTGCAAGCGGTTATGTTTTTTATGTGATTTTTTTAAATATTGTTTCTTATTATACGGTGGCTTACCTCAGCAGTTTTCTCTCACATCGACTGCGAATGGTTAAAGAAGAACTGCTGCGAGCAAGCATAAACCTGGAAGAGCAAAGGGCTTTTAACCGGAATATTGTGCAGAACATGGGAAACGGGTTGATCACCATTAATCCTGAAGGAAAGATCACATCGATCAACCCGGCGGCGATAGCTCTGACAGGTTACTCTATTGAAGAGAGTCTGGAGACCCCCATTGGGCAACTGATACCTTTAGTTGAATTGAAAAACCTGTTTTCTGGAGGTAAATTACTTGATCTTCCAAAGCAAATTGAAGGGGAATATCAAAGAAAAGATGGAAGGGTTATTTTTATCAGGATCAAAATCAGCCACCTTGCCGATTTAAATGTTCCAGGATACATTCTTGTATTTGAAGATCTTACCGAAGTCAAAGAAATGCAGGGAAAAGTTTTGCGGACAGAGCAATTAGCGGCGGTAGGGAGGTTTTCGGCGGGACTTGCTCACGAAATAAGAAATCCGCTGACTTCGCTGAGTGGTTCAATTCAGGTTTTGGCAAGAGGTCTTAAACTAGAAGACTCTTATAAAAAACTTATGGAAATAGTTATGAAGGAAACGGATCGTCTGAATACTATTCTTTCCGATTTTCTCAACTATACTCTGCCGAAAAAGAACGACAATACCATTATAGATTTAACTCAACTTATTCAAGATGTAATCACACTGTTAAAAAACAAAGAAGATCTGAGCTCAAAAAAACAGATTGTTTTCAAGAGAACGACAGATCATTTGATTATTAATGGAGATGAAGAACAAATTAAACAGGTTGTGTGGAATTTGTGTATCAATGCTTTGGAGGCCATGTCTGAGGGTACTTTGACCTTGTCGCTCAGAGAGGTTTTTTCTTTCCAGAGCGGAGAATTTCAAACTGATCATGGAGGCATGGTTCTTGAGTTTCAAGATGAGGGTTGCGGTATTGCCGCAGATCAGATAAATAATATTTACGACCCCTTTTATTCCAGCAAGAAAGATGGTGTAGGATTGGGATTGGCAACCGTATATCAAATCGTCAATCGAAACGGGGGGGTTATGGATGTAAAAAGCACCCTTGGTGAGGGAACTTTGTTCACGGTTTTTCTTCCAGACCAGGAAAGTGAAGAACCTGTTTCTCTGCCCTCTCATTAATATTAAAAAATTCAAAGGAAAGCAATAATGTCAGGAGAGGGACCTATAAAAATAACCGATACTTCGGAAATTGCTGTTTGTACCTGTATGCAGTCCAACCATTGGCCGTTTTGTGATGCCACGCATCATACTACTGGTGGTGACGGGCCGGAAATAGTGCAACTGGATAAAAATAAAACCTATTATCTATGTGGTTGCTTCAGAACAAAAAACAGGCCTTTCTGTGATAGGTCACACGAAAAAATTAAAAAATCTAACCCATAAATGGAAAACAGTTTCATAAATTTTTTTAGTATCCTGCGTGGGTTGATGATGCTTCTTTGTTTATCAGGATGCGCCACCAGTCTTCAAAAAAATACTTCTGAGAATATGGTTTTTATTGCCGAAGGACCCTTCACCATGGGTTTTGCAATTGAAAACGATAATGAATGGGGAGACATGGATGAAGATCCGGTCCATGAGGTCACACTCAGTGATTATTGGATGGATAAATATGAGGTGACGAGTATGGACTTTGCCAGTTTTCTAAACTCTCATCAGAGCTCTGCCGCGCGATTTATAGAAATCTCCCCAAATGTTACGGTTGAGTATGTAGAAGGTAATTATCGGCCTCGAATCGGATTAGAAAACCTTCCCGTTAACAGGGTATCCTGGTATGGAGCCGATGCCTATTGCCAGTGGAAAGGCAAACGCCTACCTACTGAAGCAGAATGGGAAAAGGCTGCTCGTGGAACTGATCAGAGAATATTCCCATGGGGAGACGAATTTCCTGACGATAGCCGTGTTACTTTCCGGCGAAAATTTTCTAAAATAGGTTTTAAAGTGATGGAGCCGGTAGATAGTATGAGTCAAGGTGTTTCCCCCTACGGCATACATCATATGGCAGGTAATGTTTGGGAATGGGTTGCCGACTGGTTTGATGGAGGAGCTTATGAAGAGCATGAAACTAAAAACCCGAAAGGTCCTGAAACTGGAATCAGCAAGGTCCTGCGGGGAGGCAACTGGTATTACAAGGCCTACTACATGCGCACGACTTACCGCTTTAACGAACGCCCGGATCAATTTAATATCTGGCAAGGATTCCGTTGCGCCCGCAACTAGGAGTGGGGGGCTGTGATGTCCTCTACTCTTTCTCTTGATCAGTTAGCTCTCTCGGCTTAAGTTGAGGCTATTGCAATTTAACGACTATGTCAGCGAGCTTTTCTTTTTAAGGCTTTTTTCAATATCCAGGCGACATTCAGTTTCTGAGTACAGTGTTTAGAAATGGCCTCAGTCAACGGTTCAAGGACACAGTGGTCGGTCAATATTCCTGCCTCACTGCAATTTAAAACGCTTAATGGATTTTCCCTTTTCCAGGTTGTGAATGCCCAGTTAAACCATTGCTTGGATACTGACATGGATTTTAATGTTCGAAGGCTTTGACCGTTGATGTCCGTTTCCAATACTAAATGATCTTTCTGTTTTTCCATCAGCACCTTCAAACCCTGTCCTGCAGCGTCGCTTCCATGGCTGTGGGATTTCTTTTTAGGATAAGAAAGATCTTGACCTACAAATATGATAGGGGTGCCCCCGGCTTGAAAGGCCATATCATAGGTCACTGACAATACTGTCCCGCCTGGAGTTAATATTCCAATGTGTGGAACAATTTTTTGAATTTCTACTAATGTAGGAATATCCGGAGCAAACTTGTTAAAAAAAAGAACATCGTTTTCCCATAGCTCAATAACATGAGGGTGCACAATGGAGGGAACCACAAGGGTTATTCCTTTATGAGAAACATTTAAGAGAAACCGGGAAATTTCTTCCTGAGGATCCAGACAGACCACAAAGTCAGGGACGATGCCATGTTCCATCAACGGTTTCAGTGCTGCATCACAGGAAATAATAACGGCCTTATTTTGAGCACGATGAAGAAAGCGGATGTTTTTGTCCAGCGATGGTCCGGCTCCCACTACGATACAGGGTAGATCGCGGAACTTGTTTTTCAGTGCAATAACCCCGGGGTTTCGTTCTATGGCACTCCGGTTGGCTTGGAAGTTCTGTTGCCAAACTTGATTGAAGCGGAGCAGGGTGGCAGATTTTACTTCGCGGATTTGTTCATCACGACTCATAAGCCTAATGTAGCAAAGTCTGGCTCATGGTTCTACTGGCAAGTAATTACTCCAAAAAAAAAGACCCGGGCAAAGCCCGGGTCTTAAAAAGATTGATTGGATATTACCGGACGAGGTTTACGGCTACCGTAAGCAAGTCATCGGTAGTGGTGATGATTCTGGCGCTGGCCTGAAAGGCCTGCTGAGTTTGAATCATGGTGACGAACTGTTCTGCAAGGTCAACGTTGGAAAGCTCCAATGATTGGCCAACTATCGCTCCAAATCCACCTGTCTGAGCTGTACCCAAAACGGGTTGGCCGGATTCATCAGATTCCGCAAAAAGATTCTGGCCTTGCCGAGTCAGTCCCGAAGGTGCAAGAAAGTCTGCCATAGTAACCTGAAACAGGTTGTCGGTTTGCCCGTTATTGAACAGTCCTGAAATGATACCATCGCTATTGGTGGTTAAGCCAACAAGCGTACCCGTTGTAAACCCATCCTGAACCAGTGAATTGTTATTGGATTCTGCTGAGAACCCTGTCAACTTGCCGTTAGTGGTTCCTGTGGCATTAACCAGATTCCAGACAAGGGTCTGGGTTGCTGCCGGAGGATTGGCGCTTGAATGATCTATAGTGAGAGTTATGTCACCGGGTGTTCCACCATTAACTGCTGACAATTGTCCAGTGTTATCAAAGGTAACCGAACCGGATGCACCTGTCCCGATTGTGGAGCCTTGGGGGCTGATGTTGTAAGTCCATGTATTACCTGTGGCAGCTTTGGTAAACTGAATATCAAGAATAACCGTTGAGCCCACCGAGTTGAATGTTGTGACGGGGGATGTGAAGGTTGTGGCCGCTGTTGCAGCACCATTGAGATTTGCTCCAAGGGTGAACTCAGTGGAAGCCTGCGGTGAAGATTGCACTCCGGCAAGATCAATATCTGTAACGGAGGTCGAGACAGTACCATTGGTGATCTGTTGACCCTGTAGAATTTCACCGGTGATGGCCTGAACCAATCCATCATCATTCAATCTAAACTGCCCAGCGCGAGTATAAAAATTTCCAGTAGTGGAGGCTGGACTGACTACAAAAAAACCGGAGCCATCAATCGCCAGATCCAATGCGTTTGAAGAAGCCTCAAACGAACCCTGACTAAATTCCTGAATGGTTCCCTGTAATTGCGAACCTCGGCCCAACTGACTTGTTGTTGATCCATTGGTGAGAATGGTACTGAAAATGTCACTGAATACGGCTTTACTGCTTTTAAAACCTACCGTATTGACATTGGAAATATTATCACCAATGACTCCCATGGCTTCGGAATTTCCCGATAACCCGGTGACTCCGGTGAATAATGAACTGATTAAAGACATAAATTATCTCCTCTTTCCATTTTCTAAATTAAAGGCTTACTTTTGAAATTTGATTTGTAGCGAGTTTTTGACCATTAACAATCGCAAAAGCCTGTCCCTCTTCAAAGATGACATCAGTCACCAAGCCGGCGGAGAATGTTTCCGCTTTTACGAAATTACCTACTGGGTCTGAAGCGGTGACATTGAAAGTATAGTTACCGGCAGGAAGTAATGCGCCGGAAGAATCTGTACCATTCCACACAAACTCATGAAGTCCCTGGCTTTGAGCACCAAGGTTGGCACTGGAAACTTTGACTCCGGTGCTGTCATAAATGTCGATGCTTACATCACTGGCATCACTGTCAACCGAGAAGCTCAAGCTTTCTACCTCACCAGCTTTCAAGTCGATCGCATTACCAGGAGCGTCTACTGTTTTGCCAATCAGGGCAATAGCCGAGTTATTACTCAAGGCAAGATCGAAGGCCTGGCTGGATTCCAGATTAGTGTTCACATTGGTCAACTGCTCAAGACTACTGAACTCTGCCAGTTGAGAGGCAAACTCCTGTCCTTCCATGGGAGCAAGTGGATCCTGAGCTTGCAATTGAGCCACCAGGATTTTAAGAAAATCGTCTTTTCCAAGAGAACTGTCACCAGTCGCGCTAATGCCTCCTCCTGTTGAGTCTGTCGAAGTCGTTGCAATCGGATTGATTATTGGCATATTTTTTTCCTGATAAAATTAAGTTGAGTGATATTTTAATACTTCATTAAGCAATAACGCTTATGGATTGATTGTCTCCAAAAAACAGGGAAACCGTACCAGCTCCCTGATTTTCATCTGTGTCACCGGCAGCCAATTGCTCAAACGAGGACGAATTATTTTCTTTGCCAAAAGACTCCCCTGATTGGTTCTGAGGGTTTGATTCTCCACCGACAGTGACGGTGAAGCTATCTACCTTAAGACCTTGTTCGCCCATGGCATCGCGCAACTGGTTAAAGTTGTTTTCGATAACCTGTTTCACTGCATGGTTTTCTGCCACTATCACAGTTCTTACCGTGTCGCCAGAAGTGGTAATATTCATCCTCACCGTACCCAGAGAAGGCGGGTCAAGTTTGATATGAACTTCATTTTGCGCTCCATTGGAGCGAACAGTCATCTTGTCAGCAATCTGATTAATAATTTTTGCTTCCGTGGCTCCCCGGGCTAACAAATTCTCGGGTAAAATCGGTTTGCTCGACTCCACTGCTTTCACAGCGGTATTGGCTGTGGAAGTTGGGGCTTGAACTTGCAGGTCGGGTCCTGCTTTGGCGGTTTCCAAACCTTTAAACCCCTTGCCATCATTAAAACTTTCTGTTTGGAGGATATTTGCCTGCGCATTTTTATCACTCAAAAGCTCACCAAGATTGGAAGCTACGCCGCCTTTTTCGGTTACAGGTTCCTGATTGGTGATCCTCGGAGCCTCATTTTGCTTTGAAGTTTCTTGAAGCTTGTCAACCGAGGCGGAGCGATCGGTTTTTTCTGTTCCTTTAGCATTCGGTTCGGATTTTTCTGTTTCCCTGGCGGTATTCTTTAGTTGCGCTAATTGATTGGGTGCTTCTTCGTTATCATTCTGGTTATTTTCAACGGCAGGATTTTTCGTAGCGGCTTCAGCAGATTGACGTAACTGGGAATCTATTTTGGCCTGAAGGTCGGCATCCTTATCGAGTGCTTTTTGCGCGGAGGCATTTTGCAGAGATTGTAATTGATCCAGCAGGTTTTTTGCTTCTGCATCTGACAAGCCCGCTTGCTTGAGAAGGTTAACAGCCTCACCTTTATTCTGCTGAAGTCGGGCAATAAGATCTTACGGGGTAATTTCTTTTCCCGTTCCCTTCTGGGTTAGATTTAATGCCTGGGACAACGATTGCAGCAAGGCTTCCATGTCTGCGTCACCGTTCAAACCGAGCAGCTCCATCAAAGCTTCAAACTCAGCCTGATCGACTCCCAGCTCTTGTAATTGAGCGGCTAAAACCTCCGTATCCTCTACGAGTGATTCTTTTGTTACTGTTTCGGTTGTCGATTGAGGCTTGTCATCGGTAGGGACAGAAACTTCCTGGTAATCTGTATTATCCTCTACGCGCGATTCTTTTTTGGTTTTATGGGATTGAGTTTTCTCAGAGTGATTCTTTTGTTACTGTTTCGGTTGTCGATTGAGGCTTGTCATCGGTAGGGACAGAAACTTCCTGGTAATCTGTATTATCCTCTACGCGCGATTCTTTTTTGGTTTTATGGGATT